>JBCCWM010000113.1:0-11894 GCA_039193505.1 Pseudomonadota bacterium
TGCCGATTGCGCTCACACCCACGGGCCTCACCGATGGGGAGACGGTCTTTGCAACGATCGCAGCCGTCGACGTCGGCATACTCAACCTGACTGGGCATGAGGCGCCCAACCCGGAGGCACACTACCTGGGCCAACGCCGCCTCGGCAGCGCGTTTCGGGACATCTATGGTCGGTTGATCGACGGGCATGCAGGGCGCCCCGGGGCGCTCCGCTTCGGTGGGGATGGCGGCGGCGGTGGGTTTGAAGGGCCGCCGCCCACCGAAGCGATAGCGGCGTTTTTTGCGGGGCCGCTGACAGCGGATGCGGATGGCACAATCCGGACCAGCTTCGATCTGCCGGACTTCAACGGAACGCTCCGGATCATGGCGGTCGTCTGGTCCGAGAGCGGTACGGGCCAAGCCGCGATGGATGTCGAAGTGCGGGATCCGGTTGTTGTCACCGCCGCCATGCCGCGGTTCTTGGCCCCGGGAGACCGTGCCGAACTGACGCTCGACCTCGCGCATGTCTCGGGGCCGGCAGGCCCCGTTTCCGTTGCGGTGCGCGGGGATGACACTCTGGCGCTCGACCTCCTCCAAGAGGTGCCGCTCCCGCCCCAGGGGCGCGCGCGTGTCGCCGTGCCGCTCGCGCCCGATGCTGTGGGCGATGCCGAGATCGAGGTTGCCGTGACTTTGTCTGACGGTCGCATGCTGACAAAGGCACTGACGCTCGGCATCCGACGGAATGACCCCGTGCTCGCCCGACAAAGCCGGATCGACCTGGTGCCGGGAGCTGAGCTGACCCTCGACCAGACTGTGCTGGCGGGCCTCGCACCCGACGGGGCAGAGGTCCTTGTCTCGGCCGGCGCTCTCGCCCGGTTCGATGTGCCCGGGCTCCTGCGGAGCCTCGACACCTATCCCTATGGCTGCACGGAGCAGGTGACCTCCCGGACGTTCCCGCTCCTCTGGTTCGCCGGCCTTGCGCGGGCGCTTGACCTCGGCACGGCGGCCGAGCTCGAGGCGCGCGTCGCGGAGGGCATTCAGTCGGTGCTCGGCAATCAGCGGCGAAATGGGGCGTTCGGGCTTTGGTCGGCCTATGGCGCAGGGGGCCTCTGGCTCGATGCCTACGCGACGGACTTTCTGACATCCGCGCGAGATCAGGGCCATGACGTGCCCGAAGAGGCGCTCGCTGCCGCCCTGCGCCACCTCAGGAATCGGGTCAACGCAGCGCCCGATTTCGAGAATGGCGGCGAGGGCTTGGCCTACGCGCTCCATGTTCTTGCCCGCGAAGGCGAGGCGGCGATCGGCGATCTGCGGTACTACGCCGACGCCAAGGCGCGCGATTTTGCAACGCCTCTGGCATTGGCCCAGATCGGGGCGGCGCTTGCCGCCTACGGAGATCCCCTCCGCGCGGATGCGATGTTCCGTGCTGCGGGTGGTCGGCTCGAGACGACGAGCGAGGCGGGTTGGCGCCCCGACTTCGGTTCGGGTCACCGCGACCGCGCGGCCGTTCTGACGCTGGCGCTTCAGTCGGGCAGCACCGCGATCGACACGGCCGGCCTCGCGCGGCGGGTGGCGATCGAGGCCACGCTGAACGCGGCCGCGTCGACCCAGGACAGGCTCTGGTCCCTCGCGGCGGCAAACATGCTGCTCTCCGGTGTGGGGTCGGAGCCGATCAGCCTAAACGGTGCCCCGCTCTCGCCCCCCGCGGTGCGCCTCTCGGGGGCGGAGCTTGCATCGCCGAAGACGCTCCGAAATGACGGGTCGGAGGCGGTGGAGACAGTGCTCACGGTTCTCGGCGTGCCCACGGAGCGCGAGCCCGCGCAAGGGAACGGCTATCAGATCGACCGCGCCTACTTCGATCTCGAGGGGGCGCCCGTTGACCCGAGCGCCGTCGCACTCGGCACGCGGCTTGTTGCCGTCGTCACAGTTCGCCCCGAGCGCGACAGTGAGGCCCGGTTGATGGTGGAAGATCCCCTGCCAGCGGGGTTTGATATCGAGAACCCGGCACTTCTTGCCTCCGGGGATGTTGCGGCGCTCGACTGGCTCGCGCTCGACCAGGTGGCGACACACACGGAGTTCACGACCGATCACTTCCGTGCGGCCGTGGACTGGAGGGGCGCTGCACCCTTCCGCCTCGGCTATCTCGTGCGGGCAACGGCGCCCGGCTCCTTTGCTCATCCAGCCGCGAGCGTTGTTGACATGTATCGCCCGGCCTACCGGGCCCGCACGGATGCCGGCCGGGTGACAATCGCACCGTGACGCGCGCGCTTCTGGCCCTCGTCTGCCTTGTCGCGACCGCGGCTGCGGGCGAGCTGTGGATCCGACAGACACCGGTGCCGGCCCTCGACGTGGCCCTTTCGGAGGAGGTGTTAGGGCGAGATGGCGCCCTCCTCGCCGTCTTCACGGCGGAGGACGGGCGCTGGCGCCTCGCGCCCGCCACGGTGGATCCGGACTACATCGATCTTCTGATCGCCTATGAGGACCAGCGCTTTTACCGCCACCCTGGTGTCGATCCGCTCGCCCTGATGCGTGCGGCGGGCGACGCGCTCTGGTCGAGGCGCATTCGCGCGGGCGGCTCGACGTTGACCATGCAAGTGGCGCGGCTTCTTGAGGAGGGATCGACCGGCAGGTGGGCGGGCAAGCTGCGCCAGATCCGCCTGGCCCTGGCGCTGGAGCGGCGGTTGAGCAAGGCGGAGATCCTTGAGCTCTACCTCACACGGGCGCCGTTCGGCGGCAACCTTGAGGGCGTGAGGTCCGCGAGCCTTGCCTATTTTGGCCGGGAGCCGCAGCGCCTGACCTTGGCCGAGGCTGCGCTTCTCGTGGCTTTGCCGCAAGCGCCGGAGGCGCGCCGGCCCGACCGCGCGTCTGCTGAGATCCTCCAGAGCGCGCGTGGGCGCGTGATTGCGCGTGGTTTGACTGCGAACCTCTTCTCCGAGCGCGACGCGGCACGGGCGCGGGCAGCGCCGGTTCCGAGGGGCCGCCGCCCAATGCCGAGCCACGCCCCGCATCTGGCGGCGCACCTCGTTCAAGGTGAGGAGCGGCAGACGACCCTCGACGTCGATCTTCAAGCCACGCTCGAGACACTCCTCGCGGCTCATGTCGGGCTGCAGGACGATCCGGCACTCAGCGGAGCTGTTCTGGTTGCCGACCATCGGAGCGGTGAGATCCTCGCGCGGCTCGGCTCCAGCTTGTACGCGGATCCCGAGCGGCGCGGATATGTCGACATGACCCGCGCGGTGCGCTCGCCGGGATCTGCCCTTAAACCGCTCGTCTACGGGCTCGGGTTTGAGGCCGGTCAACTCCATCCCGAAACAAGGATTGAAGACCGGCCGGCGCGTTTCGGCACTTGGCACCCCGTGAACTTTGACGGGCGGTTCCTCGGGACCGTCACTGTTCGGGACGCTCTCCTTGCGTCGCGGAACCTGCCTGCAGTTGCCGTTCTGGAGGCCGTCGGGCCCGTGCGGATGCTGTCTCGATTGCACCGGGTCGATGTGGCGACGCAGTTGCCGCCCGGCGCCAAGCCCGGGCTTGCGATCGCGCTCGGTGGGCTCGGCGTGACGCTCGAGGGGCTGGTGCAGACCTATGCCGGGCTGGCCGGGGGCAGCGCGCGGCTTCACGACCGGCCGGGAGCGGGAGGGTCGTTGCCCGATCTGATCACTCCGGTGTCGGCTCATTATGTGCGCGACATCTTGCGCGACGGCGGCGGGATCGCGGCAAAGACCGGGACATCCTATGGCTTTCGGGACGCGTGGGCCATCGGCTTTGACGGTCGGCATGTCGTGGGCGTGTGGCTTGGCCGCGCGGACGGCGGTGCCGTGCCCGGTCTGACGGGGGCGCGGGCGGCGCGCCCGCTGCTCGACGCCGTGTTTGATCGACTGGGGCCGACGCCAGCGCCCTTTCCGCCGCCGCCACGTGATGCCCTACCGGCACAGGCAACGGACCTGCCGCCGCCCCTCAGGCGATACTTGCACCGTCAAGCGGCCGATCCTGGTGTGGTTCTGGCGTTCCCGCCCGACGGCGCGCGAATCGATTTCGATCCTGCAGAGGAGACGAAACTGCTTCTGCGCGCCGCAAGCGGCACACCGCCCTACGCGTTTTTGGTCAACGGAGCGGTCGCCGGGCGCACGCGCCTCCGCCCAGAGATTGAGGTCGATATCCCTCTCCCAGGGCGCTACGACGTGACCGTGATGGACGCCGCGGGTGAGACCGCGCGTGCCTATGTGCTTGTTAAGTGAGCCGCCTGTGCAGCGTGGCCGAACGCGCCCCTACGGAGCAACGCAACTCTTGCTCCCATACACAACTCCGCGTGGAGCTGAGACTGGTGTCCCTGCCCCCCCAACTCTGCAGTGCTCGGCCGCTTTCGCGGACCAAACGCAGAACCGATCATCCGGTCAGACAAACACGTCAGACGCGAACAGGTGGCTTTCGGTGCGATTGGAACAGCTCAACCGGCTCCACACCGAGAACGTCGCAAAAAGCCATGAGTTGATGGACCCGAACCGGGAGAGTGGCGCTCTCAAACGCTTCAATTTCTTCTTTTGGAATTGATGTCTTTACTGCCAGCTCGGCCCTGCTCATGTGCAGGCGACGACGGGTTGATGCAATTCCATCTGCCAGTGTTTGCGACGCGTCTTCCCAGATCATCCCGACACCTCTTGTTGAGGCTAGCTTAGGGATTTCCGTCCGCGGCGCTAGAATGTGCATTTATGCAGCGTCAGGCGTTCAACCTGAGATTGATTTCGAGACCGATGTGCGCCGTATTCGATCAGTATTTGGCACTTGGACCGAGACGGAACTGCATAGCATCGATGGCTCGAGACACTAATTGCGCCTCAATCTCGCATTCGTTCTGCATCAACTCATGTCTGAGATAGACCATGAGGCGGAGAACCGCCTCCATCTCTCGCTCGCTCTCTTGTTTCGTCGCGGTACACATATCTTTCACTGTTCCACACGCAACGACTCCTTCCAACCATCGACAGATTGTGATGCGAAAGACTCGTGCTGAACGTCGCCACCCTTAAACGAGACCTCTGAAGACGCCCCGCCGCTGCAATTCTGCAGCACTCTGCGACCAGTCACAAGGGTTGGTTTGCATCCAACCCGTGTCGCATCCGCCAGAATGCGGGCTCCGTCCGAATCACTCGGCGGCGCGAGAACGAAGATTTCAGTGGGTGAGACCTTCAAAAGCGCGGCGCGAAACTCGCGATTTGCGAATGGCGTGGGCTCCGAGCCTTCGAACACGCGATCGGTGACGCGCGGTCTGGTGCCAGGTCGCCACGTGCATTGCATCGGTTCCAAGGGGACCCTCCGCCAATAGGCAATCGGCCAGCGGTAGCCGCGCGCCATCGACAAAAGATCGGCCATGCTCCGCGTGTCCGGGCTTGTGGGAGGGGCATAGGCTCCCACAACCAAGAGAATCGGGAGATCGCCGGTGAAAATGCGAGCGGCGGGGCGGATGAGCGACATTTCGCTCATGCCGCCGCGTTGGCCGGCCCGGCTGTGCGGGTGGCAGAGTGCTCGAGCACGCCGCTCCTGTCCCACTCCCCCTCGGGACGGATGATCGCGTAGGGGTCGGTGCCGAGGGTGATGGCATCGGAGGGGGCCGGACGCTCCCAGAGCATTTCCGTGAAGGAGAGTTCCGAGAACACAACTTGGCGCCCGGTGTCGGCGACGCGGCACCCGAGTGTCTTATAGAATGGCACCAAGTCATCACGGACATGCCCAAGCACTTTTTCAAAGCCCTTGCGGGAGCAGTGCTCGAACGCCGTTCGAATGAGTTTGAGCGCAATTGCGGAGGTCCGGTAGCGGGACCGGACGGCGACCCGCTCGACCTTGGCAAACCCTCCGAAGTACCGAATCCGCAAGCATCCGACGGGTTCGGACCCCACCCACCCAATCATGTGCGTTGCGCAGAAGTCGTTGCCGTCGAACTCTTCTTCGTAGGGACAGTCCTGTTCGGCCATGTAGACCGCTGCGCGGATTGCGGTGACGCGCATGATGTCCTCGATCGTCTGAGCCGTCGTCACACGCAGATCAGGCTCCGCCGGATGTGGCGCATGTGATGTGTTGGGCGCAAGGAAGCTATGGCTGCCGTCAGGCATCGTTTCGATCTCCAGTTTGATGCGATTGATCTTGGTCGTGGTTGGTCTGGCTGCCCGGCCGGTTGGCCATTCGGACATATTCAAGGAGATCAGGTGTCTTCGGGTCGGCACGGTATCCAAATCCAAGCGACCGCATGATGCGCTCGCCCGCTGGGGTCGCCGCGGTGCCGTAGAGGTTGGCGCGCGCAAACCGCTCGGCGCGCAACATCACCGCGACCTGCGGAATCGCACCGGCCGCGCGTCCGGGTGCGAAAACCCCCCACTTGTAGATCCCGGCGATCGGGTCCCCCGTGGACGCGGTGTGCGCCGCATCAGGCATCGTCGCCAAGAAGCGCCCGTTGAGAAGGGCGGTCAGACCGCTCGACGAAAGCATCAGCATGGCGTAAAATCCGCGCAGAGTGGTGGTCTTTGTGTCGAAGATGCTCCAGATATTGTCGCGGTGACGCCGACTCATTGCAAAGCACGTCGCCAGGCTCGCAATGGTTTTTGCTTGCCTCGCGTAGGGAGGTGGATATACCGTGGAGAGATCGGCAAGTGTCGCGTGTTGGATAAAAACCTGCGAACTTGCTTGGTCTACGGATAGTTGGTCGAACTCTTTCATAGAGACTTAAAGTGTCAGAACGCCACACAGAACCAGACCATCGTTACTTTGCAGTTTTTTGTGCTCAATTGAGCCTCCATGAGAAGTTAACATGTCGGGCTCCCGGACGCAGCGTGTCGTTTCGCGAGCGGGGCGATGCAGGAACGCAGCAATGGTGATGTCGAAATCGAAATCGGACGTCTCTTGGGACGACCTGAAGGTGTTCCTGGCGTGCGCTCGGACCCTGAGCTTCCGGGCGGCGGCCAAGAAGCTTGGTCTGACATCCTCGACCGTCGTTCGCCGAATTGGCGCTCTGGAGCGCGATCTTGGCTTCACGCTGTTTGATCGCCTGCCCAACGGTGTGCAGTTGACACGCGAGGCGCAGCGGCTTGTTGCAAGCGCCAATCAGATCGAGCAGGGCGCGTTTGACTTTCAGCGCAGGCTCGAAACCTTTGCTGGTTCCAAGCGTGGCATTGTTCGAATATCGGCGACAGAAGGCGTTGGCACATATTGGTTGATGCCCCGTTTGATTGAGTTTCAAAAGGGCAACCCGATGATGGTCATCGACATGAGGACATCCGCCGCTCCGGTCGATGTCGCACGCATGGAGGCCGATGTCGCCGTCCAGTTCGAAGAGCCGTCCAATCCCAACGTGATGCGGCGCCGGCTCGGCTCGCTCCACATTTATCCATACGCGTCGCGGCGCTACATCGATCTCTACGGCCTGCCGAAATCTCGTGCCGAGATGGTGGACCATCGTCTGATCGACCAGACCGGCCCGCAGCTCGACGAGGGGGCATGGCCGCGATACCTGGATCTCGAGGATATCGAGGGTGTCGTCGGGATCCGCACGAACTCCTCCGCGGCCCATTTCTACGCCGTTGAGCGTGGTGCGGGGATCGGCGGTCTCGCGACATTCACCTCTGCGCTTGGTGTGGATCTCACGCCGATCGATATCGGCATTCACCACAGGATGGACATTTGGATGACCTATCATCCCGATGCCCGGCGCACCCCGCGGATCGCTACAATGATCGACTGGCTGATCGCTAGCTTTGACCCGTCAAAATATCCCTGGTTCCGGGATGAGTTCATCCATCCTGCCTCCTTTGCCAACTTTGACAGCCGCCACTGGCAGGACAGCGCAATCCGAGGGTTTGTTTCGGCCGGCATCGCCGCCGACCTTCCCTGAGGGCGAGCCAAAGTTAGCCGGTGGTGGACCGGCGGGTTCCCTACGTTCTGGCGGCCTGCACCGGGGTCAGCATTCTCTCGACGGACCTAATCGCGCCGTCGATTCCCGATCTCCCCGCTGCGTTCGACACGGACATCCGAACGGCGCAGAGCGTGGTTGCCGTGAACCTGCTGGCCTATGCTGTGGCGCAGCTCGTGCATGGTCCGGTTGCGGAGGCGTTTGGCAGGCGGGGTCTTCTCGTTGTGGCGCTCTCTCTCTTCTCTGGCGTCTCGCTTCTCTGCACATTCTCTCCAACGATCCAAGCGCTGCTTGTCGGTCGGTTTGCGCAGGGTCTGTTGTCGAGCGTGCCGTCGGTCGTCGTGGTGCTGATCATTCGTGAGCTCTATGCGCCCGCGCGCGCGATGCAGGTTATGGCGCTCTACGGGTTTACCATCGGCGCGGCGCCCGCCCTTGGACCGCTGATCGGCGGGTACCTTCACGTTTGGATCGGCTGGCAGGCCGGCTTCGTTCTCACAGCGCTTCTCGCGGCCCTTGCGGCCGTCGCCGTGGCGGCGCTTGTCCCGGAGAGCTTGGCGACCCGTCGACCTCTCGCCCTGCGCGGTGTCATCGGGTCCTATCGCGCGCTGCTTCTGCGCCCGCTCTTCCTGCGCCAGGCGCTCAGCCTGGGGCTGGCGTTCGGCAGCTACTTTGCCTGGGTCACCACCGCGCCGGTTATCTTTCGCGAGAGCTTCGGCTTGCCGCCGGAGCGCTTTGGCTACGCCGCGCTGTTGGTCGTAGGCGCCTATATGGTCGGGAGCGGCGTGGCAGCGCGGCTCGGCCCGCGGCTTGGCCCGGCGCGCCTCTACCGCGGCAGCCTTATCCTCCTGACCGGCGCACTCTTGGCCCTGGCCGCAATCACGTTCGTGCTGCCGCCGCAACTGCCCCTGATGCTCGGATTGATGTCGGTCTACGGGTTTTGCTTCGCTGGGGTGATGGCCGCGGGCCCGCTGGTCGCGCTCGACGCGGCCTCCGGTCTGGCGCAGGGGCCGGCCTCGGCCCTCATCGGCGCCTGCCAGCTTGGCGCAGCGGCGCTTGCGGGCTTTCTCTCGGGCGGGTTTTACGCGGGCGGCGTGGCCTCGATGACTGTGACCATGGCCGGTCTCGCTGTACTCGCGCTCCTCAGCGCCGCCCGCTTTCCTCGGGAATGAGGCCCCGCGGTGCAAAGCGCAGCACCAGAAGCAGGAGGAGACCCATCAGGAAGAGCCGGAGATGTGGTCCCGCATCCGTGAGCCGCGCATGGAGGAGGGATCCCGGATCCAGGCGCTCGGTGATCAGGCCCATGACGTAGGGCCCCGCCGTCTCCACCTCGATCCAGAGAAACCACACCAGGAACCCACCGAGAATGGCGCCCCTGTTGTTGCCCGACCCGCCGACGATCACCATCACCCAGATCAGGAACGTGAAGCGGAGGGGGTTGTAGGTCCCGGGCGTGAACTGCCCGTCGAGCGTCGTCAGCATCGCGCCGGCGATGCCGACAACGGCCGAGCCCAGCACAAAGACCTGGAGGTGGCGCGCGGTGACATCCTTGCCCATCGCGGCCGCCGCGTCCCGGTTGTCCCGGATGGCGCGCATCATCCGCCCCCAGGGCGAGTGAAGCGCGCGCTCAGCCAGAGTATAAAGCACGAGGAGCACGGTCGCGAAGAGGGCTGTGTAGCCGAGTTTGACGACAATCGCGGCGAGCGTTGCGGGCTCCATCCCGCGCTGCGCGGCCAGGTCGACCAGCCAGGCGGCCTCGCGAAGATCGACTTCATAGGGCACCGGTCGCGGCAGGCCGGTCACGTTTTTGACGCCACGTGTCAGCCAGTCCTCATTCTTCATCATGAAGATCAGGATCTCCGCGATGCCGAGCGTCGCGATGGCCAGGTAGTCCGAGCGAAGCCCCAGCGATATCCGCCCGATGATCCAGGCCGCGCCCGCCGCCAGAAGCCCCCCGGCCGCCCAGGCGAGGATCACCGGCAGGTCGAGCCCGCCGAGATATCCGGTCGCCGCTGGATCCACCGCCTCGATCGCCGACGCTCCGGGCGTGTAGGCCAATCGGGCGAGAACATAGCCGACACACACAATCCCCCAAGTGGTGAGCGTCCGTGCCCGCCCCGTCAGCCGGCGTCGCGCGTAAATCAACGCCGCGGCCGTTGCCATCACAGCGATGCCGGCGAGAAGCATCAGGGCGCCGCCCGCTGACCAGGCCGCTCCCACCGGCGGCATCGAGACCAGCACCACCGCCACGCCCCCGAGTGCCGCGAACCCCATCGTCCCCACATTGAAGAGGCCGGCGTAGCCCCAGGAGATGTTCACGCCGAGGGCCATCACCGCCGAGATGAGGCACATGTTCAGGATCGCGAGCGCCACATTCCAGCTTTGAAAGACGCCCACAGCCGCGAGCGCTGCGGCCATTCCGAGGTAGAGGAGGGCAGACCTCATATCACTTGCCCCCGGAAAAGGCCGGTCGGTCGGATCAGAAGCACCACGACGAGGATCACGAAGGACACAGCGAACTTGTAGTCGGTCGAGAGGAGCTGAAAGAGGCCCTCGGGCTCCCAGGACGGCACCAGATGATCGAGGAAGCGCTTGTAGGCGTAGGTGATCGTGACCTCGGAGAAGGCGATGATGAACCCGCCGGCAATCGCACCGACCGGGTTGCCGATGCCGCCGACGATTGCGGCCGCGAAGATCGGCAGGAGGAGTTGGAAATAGGTGAAGGGTTTGAACGACTTGTCGAGCCCGTAGAGCACGCCCGCCACTGTCGCGAGCGTCGCCGCAATGATCCAGGTGTAGAGGACCACGCGGTCCGGGTTGATCCCTGAGAGAAGCGCGAGATCCTCATTGTCTGAATAAGCCCGCATCGCCTTGCCCATTCGCGTTCGGTTCAGGAAGTAAAAGAGCGCGATGACCACGGCGACGGCGACGATCAGTGTCAGGACCTGGGTCGTGCGGATCGCGAGACCCTCATCGAGGCCGGTCATTGCCTCGAACTCGCGGGCGCGGATCAGAAAGCGCTCGCCATCGGCAAAACGCTGGTCGTCCGGGCCGATGATCAGCCGGACAATCCCGTTGATCATGAACATCACCCCGATCGAGGCGATCACGAAGACGACCGGCGCCGCCCTTTGCCGGCGATAGAAGCGGTAGACCACCCGGTCAAAAAAGAGGGTGAGCCCCACCGCCGCGAGGACCCCCGCCGGCAGCGCGAGGAGGGCTGTCGGCAGCACCCCCGCCGTGATCCCGGACGCCTGCAAGCCCCAAGTGACAAGGATCGTCGCCATCGCGCCGAATGCCATCAGATCGCCATGGGCGAAATTCGAGAACCGGAGCACTGCATATATGATCGTCACCCCCAGTGCCCCAAGCGCAAGCTGCGCCCCATAGGCCGTCGCAGGCACAAGAACGAAGTTTGCGAAGAGGACGAGGGCGTTCAACAGATCGGTCATGTCGCGTCCGCGCAGAACAAGAGGGCACGCACAATCAGACCCTCCCAAGTCACAAGACGCCACAGCGAACGCCGTTGGTCAGGGAGCCATTTGTCGAACCCTGGCCGATCTGCAACGTCTTGTCGCAGAAACCGCGAAGGATCCACCGCCTTGGACACTCGACAAGGTGGATCCCGGAGGCCTCGTGCAGGACCACGATGAAGGCCCTGTCCAGCAGGAGACATTGGCAAAGGTGCTGGCCGGCTCGGTCCTGGGACATGGCTGGCCGCGGGCGTGGCGCCCTTCCGGATGGCACCAGCGCCCCAATCTGAGAAATCGGAAGAGGCGGCAGGTGCGATACAGGCATTTCGATCTGGCCCTGACGGCGTGACCGCCTCCCCCCCCGAGGGCGTCTGGTGTGGCAGGGGGGAGGCGTGGAGCCGGGAGGGGGCGGGTGTGGCGGGGAGTGCCGCGGGCGGGCTCGGTCGTCTGGCGAAGATCTTGGTTCAGTTGCTTGGGGCGGGCGGTGCTGCGGCGCGGGCGGGTGCTGGCGGGGGGCTGCGCGGTGGCGATGGCGGCGTGCGGCGGGGCGCA
>JBCCWM010000114.1:0-11781 GCA_039193505.1 Pseudomonadota bacterium
CGCTGACATACCGCCGACTGAGACACGGCGCTGTCCACTCCCCGGCCAACCTGCGGGCTGCCACCACCCGGCTCGTCAAGGAACGCACCGAGAGGGACGCCAAACCCGTCCCATGGCGCCCCGCCCCACATCATCGCCGCTCAAAACCGTAGCGTCCGCGTGTTGTCGGCAAACCGCTTGGGACCTGCGGCAGAGACGGTTTAACGCGCACGTAATGCGCGGCGCCTCGGCTTGCTCCGCGACATGATCCATCGCTAGATCCTTTGGCCACACGGTCAAGTCTCTCGCAGGTCGGAAGATGTCAAAGCCAATAATTTTATCGGCTGTTCTTGTCATGTCGCCACCCCTTGCAGTCTCGGACACAGAATTTCCAAGAATCGGTGGCGATGTCATCTTTCGTCTTGCGTATGATTACGACTACAGAACCGATGACACGACCGCGACCGCCCAGGACGTGGCGCTCAAAATGGAGGCGCGACCGAATCTCCAGTTTTCGGAGACGTTTCGCATCGACTCCGAGATCCGGTTGGAGAATGCAGGCCCACCCTCCGACAACCGCTACTTCGAGGAACAGGCGCTCTTTGTGCGCAAGCTCTTCGTGCAGTACGACCCGACCGACCGGCTCTCGCTCTATGCCGGCAAACTCACCCCCACATTCGCGTTTTTCTCCCTCAACATCCCCGGCATGTACGGCAACAGCTACAGCAAGGAGATCGAGCTGATTGAGCGGGTGGGGCTCGGCAGCGACTTCAAGATCGAAACCGACACCTGGCGCCACACGCTGAGCGCCGTCCTTTTCTTCGAGGACACCAGCATCCTCTCGGACTCGCTCATCACCAACCGGGGCCGCACGGATCTCGAGGATGGCGGCGCAAGCAACACCGAAACGCTCGAGTCCGTCGCCCTCGCGCTCGAGGGCACCGCCCCCGCGCCCGGCTTCACCTACCGGATCGCCTATCTGCGCGAGGCTGCCGGGGAAGGCGATGTCGGCGATGAAGACGGCGTCCTGATCGCCGCAAGACAGACCTTCGACCTCGCGGGCGGCCGCAGCCTCGACATGATGGGCGAATTCTCGGCCCTCTCCCAGTTCGAAGGCTCGGCAGATGACATCATGTACATCAGCGGCGGCCTCTCCTACGCGACCGGCCCGTGGCGCGGCACGCTCTCGGGCACATACCGGCCCCGGGACCTCGCCACCGGCGGCGTGTTCGAGGATTACTCGATCCAAACCGCGCTCTCCTACAACATCCGGGACGACCTCGCGCTCGAAGTGGCGCATGAGTTCACCCGCGACAGGGACGACACCGGCCAGCGGGTGGGCCTGCGCCTCAACAAAACGATCGATCTGAGCCTGCCGCGCTAGGCGGCGGCGTAGAGCCGCTCGATCTCGCCGGCATAGGCGTCCATGATCTTGGCGCGGCGCACCTTCATGGTCGCCGTCACCTCCCCGTCATCGTGGTCGAGCTCCTTGGCCAGGAGCAACGTCTTCTTGATCTGCTCGACACGGGCCAACTCCGCGTTCCGCGCCGCAACCTCGCCCTCGATCAGCGCCACGACCTCGGCATGCTCGGCCAGCGAGCGAAACGTGGTGTAGGCGATGCCGCGGGCTTCGGCCCAGAGCCGCACAGTCTCGAAGTCGATCTGCACAAGGGCCGTGACATAGGGCCGCCGATCGGCCACCACGATGCACTCCTTGATGTAGCGCGACGCCTTCATCGTGTTCTCGATCAGCGACGGGGTCAGGTTCTTGCCCGCAGCATTGATCATGATGTCCTTCTTTCGGTCGATGATCGTGTAGGACCCATCCGCTGCCGCCGCCGCCACATCGCCCGTGTGAAGCCACCCATCGACCACCGTCGCCCGCGTCGCCGCCTCATTCCCGTAATACCCCTTGAAGACGATCCCGCCCCGGACGAGGAGCTCGCCATCCTCGGCCAGCCGCGCCTCGACGCCCTTCGGAAAGAAGCCCACACGCCCTTCGGACGCGCCCCAGTCGGGCTGGATCGTCGCGGCCCCGGTCGTCTCGGTCATCCCCCAGATTTCGCGGATGTTGATCCCGATGCCGCGCAGGAAGGCCAGCAGGTCGGGCGAGATCGGCGCCGCCGCGGTCAACGCGACCCGCACCCTGCCGAGCCCGAGATAAGACCGCACATGCCGATAGATCAGCGCGTCCCAGACCGCGTTCGACACCCGCTCGCGCAAGGACCACGCCGCCCGCGGCGTCGTCTGCCGCCGCGCGGCCGAGGCGAGCGCCCGCTCCATCAGCCACCGATGCACGCGGCCCGTGGTCTGGGTCTGAACCAGGACCTGCGCCTGCATCTTCTCCCAGATCCGCGGCACGCCGAAAAAGAGCTCCGGCGCGACATCCCGGAGGTCCGTCGTGATCGTGCGCAGGCTCTCGCCGAAATTCATCACCCGCCGTCCGGCCAGCGTGTTGATCACGGTCATGTTCTGCTCCGCGACATGGCAGAGCGGCAGGTAGCTCAGAATGTTGATGTCCGAGGCGAGATCGTCGAAAATCTCATGCACAAGACAGCCGGCCGCGAAAAAGTTCCCATGGCTGATCTCGGCAGCCTTCGGCGCCCCGGTGGAGCCTGAGGTGAACACCATCAGCGCGGTCGTCTCGGGCCCCTGCGCGGCGCCCCGCGCCGCGATCTCCGCCGCGTGCGTCGCCAGCGCCCCGCGCCCCAACTCCCGGAGCGCGTCAAAGGCCATCAGCCCGAGAAACGTCTCCTGCCGAAGCCCCTTCGGCTCAAACACCACAAGCCGCTTCAGCCGCGGCGCCCGGTCGCCCAGCTCCACGATTTTGTCGAACTGCTCCTGATCCTCGATGAAGAGGACGGCGGTGTCCGAGGCGTTCACCAAATGCTCGATCTCGGCTGCAGGGCTTGTGGGATACATCCCCACAACCGTCGCCCCCGCCGCCTGCGCCGCGAACTGGGTCAGCACCCATTCCGCCCGGTTCTCCGACAAGATCCCCACTTTGTCGCCCGGCGCGACACCGATCTCGATCAGCGCCGCCGCAAGCTCCCGCACCAGTTGGTCGAGCCCGGCCCACGTCGTCTCGTTCCAGATCCCGTAGCGCTTCTGGCGGATTGCGACGCGGTCGGGCGTCGCCCGCGCATGTTCGGCAATGATGTCGACGGATGTGCGGAAGCCCCGACGCTCAAAATCGTGCATCAGCTCAGCCACCGCTTGCGGCGCTTGTAGTGTTTGACCTCCCGGAAACTTTCGCGCGCCGCGCCCCCCGCCCCCATCCCGAGATAGAAGCTCTGCACATCCGGATCGTCGCGGAGCTTTGCCACATCGCCCTCCATCACGATCTGACCCCCCTCCATGATGTACGTGTAATCGGCGACCGAGAACGCCACATGCGCGTTCTGCTCGACCACCAGGATCGAGACGCCGTCCTCCGCATTCAGCCGCCGCACCGTCTCGAAGATCTCGGCAATGATCATCGGCGCAAGCCCGAGCGAGGGCTCGTCCATCAGGATCATCGAGGGCTCCGCCACCATCGCCCGCCCGAAGGCGAGCATCTGCTGCTCCCCGCCGGAGAGGTACCCCGCAATCTGCCCCCGCCGCTCCTCCAGCCGCGGAAAGAAGGCGTAGACCTTGTCGTAGTTCGGCGGCCGCCGGCGCCCGCGGAGCGCATTCGCCGCGGTGATCAGGTTCTCCTCCACCGTCAGCTCCGAAAAGATCCGCCGCCCCTCCCGAATGTGGAAGAGCCCTTGATGGACCAGCGCGTCAGGGCGGAACCGCTCCACCCCTGCGCCCTTGAACGCAATCCGCCCCGAGCGGACGCGCCCGTTCTCAAGCTCCAAAAGCCGGGTGGCCGCCTTCAGCGTCGTGGTCTTCCCCGCCCCGTTCGAGCCGAGAAGCGCCGTGATCTTCCCCTCCGCCGCCTCGAGAGACAGCCCGCGGAGCGCCTGCACCGTGTGATGGTACACAACCTCGACATTCTCAATCGACAGCATCGCGCCCCCCGGATCGGGCCGCCCGCACCAGCCGGGCGGCTGCTCTCAGACCTCGAACCAGTCCGAGATCGGCGAGAAGAGGTTCGTCTCGGTCGAGTACTGATAGACCCGCCCGGTCCCGACCTTGTTGTCCGTCACCGAGATCGGCCCCCCATAATAGCCACCGAGATCGACATCCTGGATCGAGCCGAAGGCCTGGGCCAGATTGTCCGCCGTCATCGCCTGACCGGCCTCCGCGTTTCGGCGGAGCGCCACGGTTAACAGCTCAAGCGAGGCCAGCGCCTGCATGCCCCAGGTCGGGATGTAAGTCTCAAGTGGCGTGCCCGCGAGCATCTCCTTGGCCAGCGCTGCGATCTGCTGCAGCCGCGGCGCCCCCTCGGTGTCGTAGGAGTAGCGGTAGGGCATCACGCCCTGATAGCCCTCCAGGAACGGGCCGGCCTCGCGGGTCACGCTGTCGGCGATCAGCTTCTCCATCCCCCAGAACGTGCCCATGAACTTCGTCTGCAGCCCGAACTGGCGCGCGCCGCCGATCAGCTGCGGCCAGACCCCGGTCACATATCCCTGCAAAATGCAGTAATCCGGGTTCGCCTGCGCGATCTTGGTCACATGGGTCGGAATGTCCGCACCCTGGGGCTTCGTCGATTCGACCAGCACCACGTCGAGCCCCAGCTCCGCCGCCCGTGCCTGGCCGAACGCAATCGGATCGGCGCCGAACTCGGTGTTGGAGTGCACGAACGCGACCGTCTTGCCCCCCTTCTGCGCGATGTCCTGCAAGAGGATGTTGAACTGATCGTCATAGGTCGGCCCGGACATGAACTGGTAGGGGCTGTCGAGATCCGACGCAAAGGAGGTCGAGGTCATCAGCCGCGCCTGCGCTCCGGTCAGCTCCGGCCCCACCAGCTTCATGAAGGCGGTCGAGTCGCCATAATAGGCCACGACCTTCTCACCCTCCGCCGCGAGCAGCCGCTGGTAGTTCGCCAGCGCGTTCTGCGCCACATAGCCCGAGTCCTCCGTGACGAAGCGGATCGGCGTGCCCCCGATCCCGCCCTCGTCATTGCAGAGCTTCTCATACATCGTGAAGGCCGGCGCGATCAGCTTGCCCGCCGTCGCGAAAGGCCCCGTCAGGGGCAGCGACACCCCGATGATGTACTCCGACGATTGCGCGCGGAGATAGGCCGGCGCGGCGAGCGCTGCCGCCGCTCCGGCCAGAACGCCGCGGCGTGACAGGGGTTGGGTCATGGTGTCCTCCCGTGACTGTTATCCGCGGGCAAAGGGCCAACGGCTGAGCGCGAGCATCGCGCGGTCGACGATTTGAGTGAGCCCCAGCGGCTCGAACAGAATAAACCCGATGATGAGCGCGCCGAAGACGATCTCCTGGAGCGGCGCCCGGATCTGCGCCGCCTCGACCGAGCCGCCCGCCACCGCCGACATCACCACCTTCAAAAGCTCAGGCGCCAGCGTGATCACCACCACGCCAAAGATGGGCCCCATCGTGCGCCCCATGCCCCCCACAATCAGCGCCGCCACAAGCTGCAGCGAAAGCAGGAGCTCGAACTGCTCGGGCAGCACCCGCGCGTAGAAATAGGCCATCAAGGCTCCGGCCAGCCCGCAGCACGCCGCAGAGATCGCGAAACTCAGAAGCTTGTACTCGAAAAGCGAGATCCCAAGGATCTCGGCTGAGTAGTCCCGCTCCCGAATGGCGATAAAGGCCCGCCCGATCCGCGTCCGAAAGAGGTTCTGCACCAAGAGCACCGTCGCAAAGACAAGGGCCGCGATCAGCACATAGACCTCGCGCTGCGTGTCGAACACCCAGCCGAGGATGTTCGGATCGACCGTTGTCAGCCCGGTCTTGCCCCCGGTCCAAGGCGCCAGCGCATCGAGCTCGATCAGGAAGATGATGATGAAATTCGCACTCAGCGTCGCGACCGCCAGATAGACCCCCTTGACCCGGAGCGACGGGAGCCCGACCAGAACCCCGATCGCCGCGGCCAGCGCCATCGCCCCCGGCAGGGCCAGAAACACCTGCAGCGCCGCCGGCACGCCCATCGCCGTCAGCGCCTGGTGCAGGAGGGTCACCCCATAGGCGCCGATCGCCACGAACCCCGCATGGCCGAGCGAGACGAGGCCTGTGTAGCCCGTCAGCACATTCACGCCGACCACCGCGATCACCATGATCCCGGAGAGACACGCAATCAGGATCACATAGTCGCTCGCCACCAGGGGCAAGGCCGCCGCCAGGAGCGCCGCGCCCCAGACAAAGCCCCGCCGATACCCGTTGTCGAGGATCCGCTCATCCGCGGCGTAGCTCGCCTTGAGATTGCCGTTGATCAAATCCGCTCGACCTCTTTTTGGCCCATCAGCCCGTGCGGACGGATCAGGATCACCAGAAGAACGGCGATGTAGGGCGTGACCTCGACCCAATCCCCGCCGAGCTGCCATTGCACCAGCGCCTCAAGCACCCCGATGGCCATCGCCGCAATGAAGACGCCCGCAAAACTGTCGAGCCCTCCCATCAGCACAATGGCCAGCACCGAAAACCCGAAAAGCCCGAGCGAGGGCGACACCCCATCCCGCGCCGCCAGGATCGCGCCCGCGACCGCGCCCGTCGCCGCCGCCAGAACCCAGGCGGTCGCAAAGACTCGCGGCACCGAGATCCCCATCGAGTAGGCCGTCGACTGATCCTCGGAGGTCGCCCGCATCGCAACCCCCGCCGCCGACCGCCTGAGCCAGAGGACAATCGCCCCGAAGAGCGCGATCGCGATGCACATGCTGACGAGGTTCGCGCCAAAGATGAAAATGGGCGAGCCGAAGAGCTCAAATCGGATCGCCGGGTTCGGCGCGAGATGCGGGACCGAGGCCGCATCCCCCGTCCAGAACACCGACTTCAACCCCGACAGGACCGAGATCAGCCCCACCGTGATCATGATCATCGAGAAATTCGACTGCCCAAGGAGGGGCCGCATCAGGACCCGCTCAATCGCCATCGCCAGAAGAGACGCACCGACGACGGCGCCGATCAACCCAAACAGAACGCGCGGCAAGCTCTCGAGCCAGGTGAGCCAGGCCGCCGCCGGCGAGAACATCGCCGCCTCCGCCTTGGCCGCCACCAGCCACTCGGGTGCAAAGATCAGATCCGGAAACCAGGGCGCCGCCGGCAACAACACCGCGAATGTATAGTAGAAATAGGCCCCCATCATGATGATGTAGCCCTGGGCAAAGTTCACGACCCGCGTTGCTTTGTAGATCGCGACAAACCCAAGCGCGATCAGCGCGTAAATCGCCCCCGACATCAGCCCGTTGATCGCAAACTGCAGAACCTGACCCATCACGCGGCCTGCCCGAGATAGGCCTCAACGACCGCCGGCGTCTCCGCAACTTCGGCCGGCGTTCCCTCCGCGATCTGCTTGCCGAAGTTCAGAACGACCACGCGCGCACAGATGTCCATCACCATATGCATGTCATGCTCGACCAGCAGGATCGTCGTTCCGAACCGCTCCTGCACATCGAGGATAAAGCGCGCCATATCGGCCGTCTCCTCGCGGTTCATCCCCGCAACCGGCTCATCGAGGAGGAGGAGCTTCGGCTGCATCGCCAAGGCCCGTGCCAGCTCCACCCGCTTCTGAAGCCCATAGGGCAATGCCGTGATCGGTGCCTTACGGATGTGATCGATCTCGAGAAAGTCGATCACCCGCTCTTCGAGATCCGCTCGCAGCGCCAGCTCCTCGCGCTGCGCCGCCCCAAAATATCGGAGCGCGGACCAGACGTTGGTCGTCAGCCGCGCGTGGCAGCCAAGTTTGATGTTGTCGAGCACCGACATCCCGCGAAAGAGCGCAATGTTCTGAAACGTCCGCGCCACCCCCAGCGACGCCCGCGCATCCGGCCGAAGCGACGTCACGTCGACCCCGTCGATCTCAACCGACCCGGCCGAGGGCGTGTAAAACCCCGAAATCACGTTGAAAAGAGACGTCTTCCCGGCCCCGTTCGGCCCGATTACGCCGGTGATCTCACCGGGCGCCGCATTGAAAGACACGCCCTGCAGCGCCTTCACCCCGCCAAAGGACAGATGGACATCCTGGACGCGCAGCAACGTCCCCTCCCGTTTTTTTGGGGCGCACGCGCCCTTATGGTTGTGCCGGATGCTAGGCCGAGGAGATTTGACTTTCAAGTCAAGACCGCGTCTTCTGAGTTCAGAAACCGACCCGATGATCCAAACCATGCCGCCATCCCCATCCGCGCAGTCCACCTCTCCCTTCAAGCGCGAAGACATGCGCGTACAAAAGTTGGACTACATCCGCCGGGCAGCGAGCGAACTCTTCAACAAAAAGGGCTTCGACGCGACCTCACTCGACGAAGTTGCCGAAAAAATCGGCATCTCGAAACCCTCGATCTACTATTACTACAAGAACAAGTCCGAGCTTCTCTTGGGATGCTACATCCGAACGTTGGACCTGTGCGACGACATTCTCGCCGAGACGCACCAGCTCGAGGGGTCTGCACTCGACAAGATCTGCCACTTCACCCGCCAGCTCATCTTTCTGAACTGCGCCAAGGGTGCGATTGCCGTGGTCAGCGAGATCGACGCGCTCCCCGCGGAGGCGATCGGGCCGCTCCGCGCCCGGAGCCGCGACCTCACCAGACGGCTCAAACGCCTGATCGCGGACGGCGTCGCCGACGGCTCGCTCCGCCCGGACCTAAGCGACGTCACGACGCTCTTCATCATGGGTGCGGTCAACTGGACCCCGCGCTGGTACCGCGAGGACGGCCCCATGACGCCCACCGCCATCGCCGACGCCTATATCGGCTTCCTGGTGCACGGCGTCGCGGCGGAGGCCGACCGGACGCCCGACACCTGAGCACGCGATCAAGACAGAACGCACGCCAGGCAGCCGACCGCCTCAACCGGCTGAAGCGCTGCATCCGGTCTCGGAACCTCAGTCGCGAAGGCCCTCTCACCGATCTCGGTCAGGACGCCCGCGACCTCGGCGAAGGCGGCGCTGCCAGATCGCTCTCCAGGGCAGCGGCCCGCGCCGTGTCACTCCAGTCAGAGGCCGCGCCCCAAAGCGCGATGCCGAGCCGGGTCCTCGGATCGGGCAAGCACTGCACGGACCGGCGATCCGGCCGCCCGAATGGCCAGATGCGGTCCCGTGGAAAGGTCGCCTGCCGAGCCGACGGTCTCCCCTGCGCCCGCCACCGCAGCACCACCCGCTGCCTCTTCAGATACGACTTTGAGCCGATCAATCGCCGCCGCCGCGCAAACCCGCGCACCCAGCCCATCGCTCCGGCATCCATCCTAGACCAGTTGGCGGCGTCCCTGCATCAGACGCCGCGGGGCGCGCGTGGGCGCCGGCAGATCGTGGAGCGAATGGACCACCGTTTCGGCGATCGTCTGCGCCGTAGCCGCCGACAACGTCCATCCGAGATGCCCATGCCCGGTGTTGTAGAACACGCCTGGCGCCTGGCCCCGCCCGACCCGCGGCATCATGGACGGCATCATCGGCCGCAGGCCGGCCCAGGGGGTCACGTTCTCGGTCGAGACACCCGGAAAATGCCGCTCGCACCAGGCGGTCAGCGGCCGGATCCGGTCCGCCCGGATGTCGCGGTTGGTGCCGTTGAACTCCGCTGTCCCGGCAATCCGGAACCGGTCGCGCCCGAACCGGCTCGCCACAATCTTGGCCCGGTCGTCGAGGAGGCTGATCCACGGCGCCGCCGCCTGGCTCTCCGTGTCCTCAAGCGCGACGGTGACCGAATACCCTTTGACCGGATAGACGTTCACCCGATCGCCGAGCTGGTGCGCAAAACCGCGGCTCGCGACACCGGCGCAGACGACCACGCCGTCAAACACGGCGTCCCGGCCACCTTCCGAGATCCGAACATGGCCCCGATCGGCCGTCACCTGCTGGACACGCGAGCCGAAGCGCAGGACCGCGCCCCGCGCCTCGCAGGCGCGCGCAAGACCCATCGTGAACTTGTGGATATCGCCGGAGCTGTCGGACGGGGTCAGAAATCCCCCGACCAGATCGCCGCGGAGGGTGGGCTCGATCTCCCGGATCTCGCCCGCCGACACCTCGCGCCGGTCGAGCCCGCCCTCCTGCAGCAAAACGTTCACCGCCCGCGCATGCGCGAGGTCCCGCGCTCGGTCGTAGACATGCAGAATGCCCCGCCGCTCGAGATCGAAATCGATCCCGAACCGGTCCGCCATCTCAAAGAGGACCGCGCGGGCCTGGATCGCCAGACGCACAGTCTCGACCGTGTTCGCCCGATAGTTCGGAATGTTCGACAGAAACTCAGCCATCCAGCGGATCTTGTGGAGCGTCGGCGCCGGGTTCACCAGAAGCGGCGCATCGGCCTGCAGCATCCAGCGGAGCCCCTTCAGAACCGTGCTCCACTGCGTCCACACCTCGGCGTTCGACGCGGACAGCTGCCCGCCATTGGCAAAGCTCGTCTCCATCGCGGCATAGCGATTGCGGTCGAACACAGTGACCTCGACACCGCGGTCCAGCAACTCGGATGCGGTGGTCAGACCGGTGACACCGGCCCCGATGACAGCGACTTTGGACATGGGCATGCTCCTTGCACGGGCGGCCGTGGCCGCATGCCCCCTCCGTGCCTGGAACCTGAGAGCTTCACCCGGATCGCCCGGGCTTTCTCCTACGGTGGACCCCGCAGGGCCGCTTTCCGGAGTGTTTCAACCATGCCGGTCCTGGGACCTGAGAGTTTCCGGGGCGGTTGCTCCTTCGGCGGCGGGTTCCCGCCTTCTCCCGGCACAGACATCACTAAGCGACGGCTAGTCCGATCCACTGATTCGTTCAATCAAGATGTCGCACCGAATTTACACAAACCGGAGCGCACCCACCCGTCCGCAGATCAAGGCTCTCATCTGAAGAGGTCTGGCGCGTGGCACACGGCCTCTATGGTGTGACCGTCCGGGTCTAGGGCACGTGGACGATTTGACTCACCCGGTCTGACTGGGGTTCCAACCGGCCTTTCTTGATGCTTCATAGGACATCGACGAAGTGTCGAGGACCCGTCGATGTCCACCAAGACGAACGAAGCGGATTGGGATCTGGCGCTGGAGGCTTTTCGGGCCCGTCTGCCTGCACGAGGCGCCAAGGCGAAGGAGGACCGGTTGCGTCGCAAAGCCCGTCACCGTTCACAACATCGCCCGGCGCGCTCCGCCGGAGCGATACGGCAACTGGAACAGCGTCTGGAACCGGTTCGACAGGCTCGGCAAGGCGGGCGTGTTCGAGGACCATTTCGCTGAGCCGGCGGGACTGAGCGAGACGGCGCATCTCGTGCAAATGTGCGACAGCACGGTGATCCGCGCTCATGTCTCCGCAGCCGGAGCAAAAGGGGGCAAGCGGGTCAGGCGCTCGGGCGATCACGAGGCGGGTTCGGACCGAAAGTCCATTTGACGACGGACCATGACGGGCTTGCCATTGCGTTTGAACTGACGGGCGGCGAGGCCGCTGACAGCCCCGTTTTTGAGGCGCTGATCGACGCCGGCCCCGTTGAGGCGCCCCGCGCCGTGGTCTGCGACAGGGGCTTCTGCGACAGGGGCCACGACAGCGACGCAAATCGGGCGATGGCGCGCGAATGCAGGGCCGTTGCGATCATCCCACACCGCTCAAACCGGACAGCGATCCCGGCCCGCGTCGCGAAGGCGCTCTCCCGAGACCGAGCCCGCATCGAGCAGAGGATGGAACAGCTCAAGCGCTTCAAGCGCGTCGCTCTGCGCTGCGAAAAGACTGCAAGAAACTCCCGCTCCACAGCCGCTCTCGCCGCAACCCTCATCTTACTCAAATCCGTC
>JBCCWM010000115.1:0-11774 GCA_039193505.1 Pseudomonadota bacterium
CATCCCCGGACGGAAGCAACGCAAGACACCGGTAAAGTACGACAAGCGACGCTACAAACGGCGCAACCGGATCGAGATCCCGTTCGGCAGGCTCAAGGATTGGCGGCGTGTCGCAACGCGATACGACAGATGCCCCAAGGTCTTCCTCTCAGCCGTCGCCCTCACAGCACTCGTCATTTACTGGCTATGGGTCCTGAGCCTAACGACGGGGGAGGGTCACCCTCGACACATGGCCACAGCACGGGACCCGCCGGGCCCCCACGACGATCATGCGCTCTGAACGGGCGGCCCGGACAAGAGCCTCGAGACAAACGGATCCTGTCCCGGGACCGGCCGGCGGCTCAGTCAGTCTCACGGACTATCCGTCGGCATGTCGTGGGAGGGTCAGGCCGTCGGAGGTGAGCTCTTCGGCATCCCAGTATCCGATCAGAATGCCCGGAGGTTCGCGTGATGTGAGCATCGCGTCCACTTGTTCTGTGGTGCGAGTGATGCGTGTGTGGTGGGCGCGCGCCCACTCGAAATGTGCAGCGGAGAGGCGGGTGATCTCGGCTGCAGCCATCGCATCGCCTGCCCTGTTCCGGAGTTCGTTTGGATCGGTCTCGAGGTCGAAGAGGAGGGGTGGAAACCCTTCAGCGTGGATGTACTTCCAGCGGCCATCGAAGACCATGGTCAGTCGCGCATCCCGCTCAGCCACGCCGAGCGTACGTCGGGCATCGCGAGTGGAGTAGTCATATTCAGAGAATGCGACGCGCCTCCAAGGTCCTGCATGCCCGTGCAGAAGCGGTGCCAAGTCGCGTCCCTCAAGGATGTGGGGTTTGGGCGGCGCCCCAAAGAAGTCGAGGAAGGTCGGCGCAAGGTCGATCGCTTCGACGAGCTCTGAGGTCGCCGAGCCTCGGGTGGCGTCCGCGTCGCGCCTCGGGTCGTAGACGATCAATGGCACGCGCGCGGAACAGTCGTAGAAGAGGTCCTTCTCACCCAGCCAGTGGTCGCCCATGTTGTCGCCGTGGTCGGAGGTGAACACGATCATCGTGTCCTCGAACCGCCCCGCTGCCTCGAGCGCGTCGAAGAGGCGCCCCATTTCGTCGTCGAGCTGTTTGATGAGGCCCATGTAGACGGGCGCAACCCGGGCGCGGACCTCGTCGCGGCTGAAACTCTGACAGATGCGCGTGTCGATCCAGGCGCGCATCAGAGGGTGGTCGGTCCGGCGCTCGGCCTCCGAGCGGATGACCGGGGGGACGTCATCGGGACCGTACATGTCGTTGTAGGGCGCCGGTGCGAGGTAGGGCCAGTGCGGCTTGATGTAGGAGAGGTGACAGAGCCAGGGGCCGTCATGGGACGCGATGAACTCGAGCGCGCGGGTCGTGAGCCAGGATGTCTCCGAGTGTTCGGCCGGGACGCGGGCGGGCAGGGGCGCGTTCTCTAGGAGCCAACCGGACAGGAGGCCGTTGGGACCCTCGGCAGAGTTCGCCCACTCCTCCCACGGGTTTTCGCCATCCATGCCGTGGACGCGGAGATAGGCGTCATAGTCCTCCGCGTGGCGGTTTGGACTGTCGGTGTGGTTGGTGCCGTCATCGCGGATGATGACCTCGAAGCCGCACTCCGCGACGCGCGCGCCGATGATGCCCTCGGGCTCAATCCCGAGGCGGGCCATGCCGTCGCGATCCGGGATCATGTGGGTCTTGCCGATCAGATATGAGGGGACTCCCGCCTCGCGGAGATGGTCGCCCAGCGTCGGCTCGCCCACGCGGAGCGGGAAGCCGTTCCACGTGGCGCCGTGGCTCCGCACATAGCGGCCTGTGTAGGAGCTCATCCGGCTCGGCCCGCAGATCGGCGACTGGACATAGGCGCGGTCGAAGCGAACGCCGCGGGCCGCGAGGCGGTCGAGGTTTGGCGTCTCAATGTGGGTCGCACCGTAGCAGCTCAGGTAGTCCCAGCGGAGCTGATCGGCCATGATCCAAAGGACGTTCACGTGAGGTACCGCTCAAGCGGCGTTCCGGCGTAGGCCTTGTGTCCCGCAGCGCGGATGGCCGCGCGGGCAGAGGCGTCGAGCCAGGGATCCGTCGCCGCGGCGAGGGAGGGGCGGGCCGTCACGCGCGCGTACCACTCCGTCGTCCGAGGGCAGTCGGTCGACCAGATCCCAGCCAGGCCAATGCACTCGATCCGAAAGAAATAGCCTGTCAGAAGTGCATCGGCGAGGCTGTACTCCGCTCCGAGGAGCCAGCGGCCGCCGTCAAGATCGGCCTCCATCATTTCGCACATCCGGCGGAGGCGGGCGGTGGCGACGGGCAAGTGCTCGGATGCGGCGCCCTTCTCGAGGAGGTCCTGGGCTTTGCGGGCGCGGATCTTGTTCGGCATTGCGTCCCAACGCGCCGCAAGCTCCTCGGGGCTTTTGCTCAGGAGCATCTGGCGCTGGTAGCTCGCGAAAGTCAGGGTGTTGACGCTGTCATGGTAGTCGAGCGTCAAGATCCCCCAGACCCTTGTGCGTGCCTGCGCATACGCGTCTGCGGGCATCAGCGGCGCCCCTGTCAGAGTGTCCACGTACTCCGAGATCACCGAGCTTTCGTGGACGAGCCGGCCGTCATGGTCGAGCACTGGCACAATGGCGGCGGGATTTACCTTCAGGAACTCCGGGCTGAACTGCTCGCCCTTGGGCAGATCGATGTGACGGCTCTCCCACTCGAGCCCCTTCTCGGCGAGCACGATCCGGACTTTGATCGAACAGACGGAATTGGCGCCGTGATAGAGGGCGAGCATGGGTCTACCTCAGGATGGAGGGGAGCCAGGTCGCAATTCCCGGCACGAGAAAGACGAGCGTGAGGCCCGTTGCGATGGCGAAGATGAAGGGCACGACGCCGCGAAAGATCTGGCCCAAACGGACATTCGGGATCACGGACTTGACCACAAAGACGTTCATGCCGATGGGCGGCGTGATCAGGCCGAGCTCGGTGACGAGAACGACCACGATCCCGAACCAGATCATGTCGACGCCCGATTGGTAGAGCGTCGGCAGAAACACCGGCACCAAGAGCAGCAGGATCCCGATCGACTCGAAGATCATCCCCATCAGGATCGCGATGAGCGCGATGGCCAGCACCAGTTGCGTGGGCGTGAGCTCCAGATCCTCGACCAGGAAGACAAGATCGAAGGGCAGGCCCGAGAGGTTGATGAACTGCGCGAAGACCAGTGCGCCGAAGATCACGATGAAGAGCGTGGCGGTGGTCTTGGTGGCCTCGACGAGGGCGTCCTTCCATTCTGTCAGCGTTCGGAGATGGCCGCGGAGAATGGCGATGACAGCCGCTCCGAATGCGCCGATGCCGGAGGCCTCGGTCGGCGTGAAGATCGCGCCGTAGATGCCGCCGAGGACCACGACGAAGAGTGCGATGACCGGCCAGATGCCGCGGAGGGCCTGCCGCCCGCGCTCGGCGTCGAGGGGCTCTCCCGCGGGGCCCGCGGTCGGGTCGAGGCGGACTGTGACTGCGACGGCCGCCATGAAGAGGAGCACAAGAAGGAGGCCCGGCAGAATGCCCGCCATGAAAAGGAGGCCGATATCGACCTCCGCCACGATCCCGTAGATGACGAGTGGCACCGAGGGCGGGATCATGATCCCGAGCGTGCCGCCCGAGGCGATGGTGCCGGTGGCCAGGCTGTCCCGGTAGCCGTAGCGCTTCATCGGCGGCATCGCGACCTTCGACATCGTCGCCGCCGTGGCAAGCGACGAGCCGCAGACGGCCGAGAACCCCGCGCAGGCCACCACAGTCGAGAGCGCGAGACCGCCCCTCAGCCGGCCGAACGCCATGTAGGCCGCGTCGTAGAGGTCGCGGGAGACGTCGGCGCGGTAGATGAAGACGCCCATCAAGATGAAGAGCGGGATGACGCTGAGGTTGTAGTTCATCGCGTCTTCCATGATCTGCTGGCCGGTCATGGCCATCGCCGCCTCCGGTCCGCGCTGAAGCGCAAAGCCGATGACGCCGACGATCAGGGTGGCAAAGCCCACCCGGAAGCCGAAAAAACAAAGTGCGATGAGGACCGCGAAGCCCGTGAGCGCGGTGATCACAACGGGCTCGCGTGGTCGGTGGGCCCGTGCGCCTCTTCGGCAAGCAGGAGGCCGAGGATCTGAGTGAGGAGGCTGATGAGGCTCAAGACCGCCATCGCGCCCGCAACCGCCACGAGCGGCCACTCAAGGACGACGGTCATCTTGTCGAGCGCATGCGCCTCGAGCGCGAACTTCACGAGCTCCCATGCGATGAAAGCCATGGCGAGGACCGAAAAGCCCTGGACGATGTAGCGGTGCAGAGGCCCCATGCGGCGCTTGATAGCCGGCTCGAAGAGCTCCACCACGATGTGGTCGTCATGGGCGTTCACGAGCGAGAGGCCCGCAAAAATGGTGATCGCCAGCAGGAACTGGATCATCTCCGCCGCGCCGAAGATCGGCGCGGTGAAGAGGTAACGGCCGACGACGTCGACGAAGGTCAGCATCATCATCGTGAAGAGGAGGAGGGCGGACACCCACTCCAGCACTCCAAGAATGCGGGGCAACGCCCGTCGCGCGAAAGCCGTCACCTAGGCCGCCTCAGTTGATCCCGGCGAGCTCGCGCGCGCGGGCTTGGTAGAAGGCCAGCGCTTCCGCGGCATCTATGCCTTTCGCCGCCGCCTTCTCGAGCCAGGCCGCGGTGATCCCGGTCGACTGCTCGACGAGCGCCGCCTCGAACGCCGCCGGCGCCTGATGGGTCGGGATGCCCGCTTCATCGAGAGCGCTCAGGCTCTCTTGATCGAGGCGCACCCAGAACTCGGAGGCGAAGCGGCCGAAGGCGGGGCCCGAGACCTCCATGATCGCAGCCTGATCCTCGGGCGAGATCTCGGCCCACTTGTCCTCGTTCATCAGGAGCGAGAAGGTTGTGGTGTAGAGCCCCTTCTCAAACACGGTGCGGTGGGTCGTGTAGGGGATCAGCTGGAATGTATCGACGCTGTTTGCGCTGAGCGCGATGTAGCCGTCGACGACGCCCCGCGAGATGATCTCGTTGGCCTGCACGGCGGGTCCCGCAACGGCACCCGAGCCGATGCCCTTCAGGAGCTGCGCGGGCGGTCCGGGCAGCGTCCAGACCTTGCGGTTCGCAAGGTCCTCGACCGAGAGGATCGGCTCGTCTGTCTGGCTCCACACTTCTCCCGGGGTGATGACCCAGAGCGAGAGGAGTTTCACGCCGTCGAACTCCTCCGGAAAAAACTGCTCATGCGTCTCCCAGAGCGCCTGGCTCATCGCCGGCGCATCGCCGATGCCCGTGAACAGGTTCATCGCAACAAGCGGACCCTGGACGCGGTTCTGGACGAAGCCGTTGAACTGCGGCGCGACGTCGGCGATGCCCTTCTCGACGCTGTCCCACTGCTCGGGTGCTGCGGCGAGAGATTTGGGCGGGATCAGCCCGCGGACGCGGCCCTCGGTCGCCACTTCCACGCGTTCGATCCAGGCCGGCAGGATCTCCCGGCACATGAAATGCTGCGGTGGCCAGAAGCAGTTGACCAGCAGACGCGTCTCGGCGCTGGCGGACGTGCCGATCGCGGTGAGTGCCGCAAGGGCGGCGACGAAGCTTCGCATGATTGGTCCTCCCGTTGTGCCGTCTTCTGCGGCGAATTGTCTCGACTTTAGCGCACTCACGCGCAGTGTCGTCTGTTTTTCTCAGCCCTGCGGCACGAGCCTCAGATCGAACTCGGCGACGAGATAGGGCTCCGTGACATGGCCGCTCAGCACGTAACCGTCGGGGAACGTGTCCGCGGGGCGCTCGACATAGGTCATCACGAGGTCGGAGCGGACGCCGAAGACCGTATCCTGATCGAGATACGGGTCGTCATCGGGAAAGATCTCGGTGACGAGGGGGCGGTAGCCGGGTGCTGTGACGATGTAGTGGAGGTGCGATGGCCGCCAGGGATGCCGCCCTGTGGCGCGAAGGATATCGCCCACAGGGCCGTCGGTCGGCACGGTGTAACTGACCGGGCGCACCGTCGTGAAACCGTAGCGCCCGGCCGCGTCCGTCGTCTGAAGCCCGTGGAAGGAGTACGTGTCCTGGTCGGGGTCCTGGCTCGAGTAGAGGCCGTTCGGCGCGGTCTGCCAGATGTCGAGCTCCGCCCCTTCGATCGGCGTGCCGTCGGGGGCGAGCACGCGGCCCGAGGCCAACAAGACCTGCCCCTCGAAATCCGCCTTCATATCGCCGCCAAGGGCGAGCGGCGGCGAGCCTGTGATGTGGAACGGGCCGAGGACGCTCGACGAGGTTCCGCCCTCGACCGAGTTTATCATGTCGACAAGCGAGGAGAGGCCGAGGACGTCGGAGAGAAGCACGAACTCGTGCCGGGTCGCGTCCGAGATCTCCCCCGCTTTCTCAAGGAAGGCGATGCCGGTGCGCCACTCTTCATGTGTCAGCTTCGTCTCGCGCGCGAAGGCGTGCAGGTGACGCGCGAGGCTGCCCATGACCTCGCGCAGCCGGGGATCGGTGCCGTCGCCGAAATAGTTCATGAAAACGTCGGTGATGGTGTCCTGGGTGACGGTGCGCATGGCGGTCTCCTAAGGCAAGAGGGCGGTGCTGAGCGCGGGGTATCGGATCAGGATGATCAGAACGATCAGCATCACGACCGCGAAGGGAAACGCGCCGATGAAGACGTCCTTGAGCGTGATGCGGCTGTCATCCAGCGTCGCCTTGATCACGAAGCAACTGATCCCGAGGGGGGGTGTGAGAAGCCCAATCTCGGCGCCCACGACGGTCACGATCCCAAACCAGACGAGGCTGAGGCCCATCGGCTCGATCAGGGGCAGAAAGAGCGGCACAACGATCAGAATGATCGAGGCCGTGTCGAGGAGCGTGCCGAGAAAGATCATCAGCGCGACATAGGCCGCCATGATCCAGAAGAAGGTCATCTGGCTCTGATCGAGGAGCTCGCCCAGCTGGTTCGGCAACCCCGCGAGGCCCAGCATGCGGGAATAGATCGAGGCCGCAGTGATCAGAAAGAGGATCGCCGCTGTGATGTGCCCGGTCTCAAGGAGCGCCTCCCAGAACCCGCGGAGGGTCATCCGACCGCGGGCCCAGGCGATGATCAGGCCGACCAGCGCGCCTGCGGCCCCCGCCTCGACAGGCGTCAGCCAGCCCGTGTAGATGCCGCCCAGGACGATCACGATAAGGCCGAGCGTCGGCAGGGTCTTCGCCGAGATCTCGCCGATCCCGATCCACTCCATCTCACCCGGGCGGCCGCCGACAAAGGCAGGCGTTATCCGCCCCATTGCCCAGATCGCCGCGACATAGGCCGCGGCGAGCATCAGGCCCGGGATCACGCCGGCAAGGAACATGTCGCCCACCGATTGCTCCGCCACGAAGGAGTAGATGATCAGCATCGCGGAGGGGGGAATGATCATGCCGAGCACCGACGAGCCCGCGACCACCCCCACGGCAAAGCGCGGGTTGTAGTCGTAGCTCAGCATCTCGGGCACGGAGACTTTGGAGAAGACGCTCGCCGATGCGATGGATGAGCCTGTCACGGCGGCGAACACCGCGTTCGCACCGACCGTCGCCATGCCGATCCCGCCTTTCACGCGTCGAAAGCCGGTGTTCATCACCTCGTAAATGTCGGCGCCGAGCCCGGCTTTGGACACGATGAGCCCCATGAACGTGAAGAGCGGGACCGTCGCAAACGTGTACTCCATCACGCTGTCGCCGACGGCGATCTTGAGGAGGTTCATCGCGAGGTCGAAATTGTCGCGCATCACCCAGATCGAGACAAAGCTGACCAGGCCGAGCGCGATCGGGATGTAGACGCCCATGTAGACCAGAACCACGATCGCGATGACGGAGGCGATGCCGATCTCGACCGGGCTCATGACGCGTCGCCCCCATGGCGGGCGTCCTTGTGATGGAGGACTTTGAGCACGAAGACAGTGGCGCAGAGCGTCGCGCTCAGGAAGATCACCAGTTTGACCGGCCACCAGGGGGCGGTGAAGACGCCTGGGACGCCAAAGAAGTCCTGGGTCTGCCACATCTTGAGGAACTCTGGAAAGATCGCGACGGCGACGAGGGTCATGAAGGCTGCAGAGGCCGCGTCGATCGCGCCTCGCAGGATCCGTGCCGCGCGGGGGGCGGAGCGCTCGAGAAGGATCAAGAACCCGTCCGACCGGGTCAGTCGGCCGACCCGCGCCACATCGGGGAGCTGGAGAAAGACGATCAGCACCATCGAGAATTGCACCACCTCAACGGCGCCGAGGAACGGTGCGTTAAAGAGGCTCCGCGCGATGGCATCGTAGTTGACGACCGCCACAAGGCCGAGGACGACCAGCGTGCCGGCGGCGTTGGCGGAGATCGCCACGCCGCTCACAAGGCGGGTGAGGGTGCTGAGCATCGGCTCAGTTGGTGACGTCGCCGCCCCAGTTCCGCACCGGCGTGTAGCCCGCCGCGGCAAGCTTTGCCATGTATGCGGCCAGCATCTCGGTTCCCGGCTCGCCCTTGGCATCGAGACCCGCGGCCCACTCCGTGGCGATGTCGGGCATTGCGGCCGCCCAGGCGGCGCGCTCGGCCGGATCCATCTCGACCACCGTGCCGCCGCCCTCGACATAGGCCGCCCGGCTCGCCTCGGCCCGGTCCATCGCGACACCAGCGACGTGATCACGGTAGAGGACCGCAACCTCTTGAAGGACGTCCTTCACTTCATCGGGGAGCCCGTCCCAGTAGTCCTTGTTGACCGTGATGGTCTTGGAGTTCACGGCACCGAGATCCGCGCGCAGCATGTAGGGCGCGACTTCGGCGATCTTGAAGGTCGAGGCGGCCTCGGGCCAGAGCATCGCGTGGTCGACAAGACCCGTCTGCAGCATGTTGTAGAAATCGGTCAGACCCCCGCGAACGCCGGCAGCCCCCTCGATCCCCTCGAGATAGCGAAGGTTCATGCCTGCGCCCGCGACTTTGCCCCCTTCGATGTCGGAGAGCGTATTGATCGGCTCCTTCGAGAAGAGCTGATAGGTGTCGAGCACCACGCCGGTCGCCAGATACACCTGGTTTTGCGCTGCGAACTCGTTTTGCATCGTCGGGAACTCTTTGGCGATCTCGTCGACAGCCTGCGCCACGGCGCGCGCATCAGGCGCCACGAAGGGCGTCACCGCCGAGATCGCCTGGGAGGGCAGCTTGGAGCTGTGAAAGATCGTCGTGACGATCCCGATATCGCCGAGGCCGAGCTCAATCCCTTCAAGAACGCCCTTTGGTTTGACGATGGAGCCTCCATAGCTCTCCTGCCAGTCCATGACGTAATTGCCGGTCTCAGCGAGGCGCTTGTCGACCTCGGGGATGAAGAAGTTCGTGAACTCCTGCACCCACATCGCGCGGGCCGGGTAGCCGTCGATCACAGTGGCGCGGATGGTCTCCGCCGCCGTCGCGGGCACAGCCGCCACCGCAGCGCAGAGGGCGATCGCCGTGCGTCTCGTGAAAAGTCCGATCATGAGTTCCTCCCGTTTTGGTGCCCTGTTCAGGGCTTGCGCCACGTTGTCGTGAGCTTTGTTCCCGCGCTTTCGAAGAGCTTTGAGAGCGGGCAGTATTTGGCGACATCCACGCCGACGGCCGCCAGCGCCTCCTCGCTGAGGCTGCCATGCGCAATGATGGTCTGGGTGAGGTCGACGAAGGGAACGTCGATCTCCTCGGCAAATGTCACGCCGCGGCGGTCGAAGCTGCAGGTGATGTCGATCTCAAGCCGCCCGAGATCGACCCGCATTTTGTGCGCCACTTTGTTGGCGATGACGTTGGTGCAGCCAGCGAGTGCCGCGAGCGCCGTCTCGGTGGGGGCAGGCCCCGCATTCGTGCCGCCCCGCGCTTCGGGTTCGTCGACCGTGGCCGAGACGTCGCGGATCGAGACATCGGTGCGGGAATGGCTCGACCCCTTCGCCGCAGCGCGGAGTGTGACGGTCGTCTTCATTTTGACGGCGCCGGTCATTCGGCGGCCTTGCGCGTCAGAGCTTCTTCCGCCACGATGGGGTTTGCGCAGATGCCGATCCCCTCGATCTCGATTTCGACTGTTTCGCCAGGGCGGAGCCAGCGGGGCGGGGTCTTGGCATGTCCGACGCCCGGAGGCGTGCCCATCGCGATGTGATCGCCAGGCTCGAGCGTTGCGAACTCCGACACTGTCGCGATGGTCCGCGCGACGGACCAGAGCATGTCATCTGTCGTCGCGCTCTGCAGGATCTCGGCGCCGACGCGCGATTCGATCTTAAGGCCCGTGGCCCCGGCCGGCAGCTCATCCGGTGTTACGACCACGGGGCCGATGGCGCCCGTCGCGTCGAAGTTTTTGCCGGGCGTCCACTGGTGGGTCTTGCGCTGGTAGTCGCGCACGGAGCCATCGTTGAAGATCGTGTAGCCGAAGATGTGGTCGAGCGCGTCGGTCTCCGAGATGTGTTTGCCGCCCCGGCCGATGATCGCCATCAGCTCCGCCTCGTAGTCGAGCCGCTCGGAGCAGACCGGCCGGATCATCTGCGCACCGGCCGCCATCAGCGAGGTCGTCGCGCGCATGAAGAGCGCGGGATACTCGGGGATCTCGTAGCCGCCCTCCTTGATGTGGTCGACATAGTTGAGACCGAGGCACATCACCTTGCCCGGGCGGGCGATCGGCAGCCGCGGGCGGATGCCGGCAAGAGGCTCGGTCGGCGCCTCGCCGATCCGATCCAGTACTCCCGGTGCTGCTCCCGCGATCAGTCCTGTCAAGTCGGAGCCCAACTCGGGCGCGAGGGCCGTTAGGTTGGCCGCCACATCTCCCGTGACCGCGTAGAGGGCGGCGCCTCCCGTCCCGTCGCCGGACATAAACCGCATGCCATCCTCCCTGTCTTTTGACCTAGGCTGACGCGGCCAAAGCCGCTTGTCAAGAATATCGATATTTTTTAACCTCAGAGGCGGAGGGATGGCATGCCGACATTCGACGACTACAAAGAGACAGCGCGGAGCCGAGGATCCCTCGCCTTTGAGGTCTTCGTGGTGACAAGCCGGCCAGCGGCGCCGATGGAGGAGGTTGCGGCCCATTTGCCCGATCACCTGGACTATCTGACAGGCGAAGAGGCGGCGGGCCGGCTGATGATGGCGGGACCCCTCTCGGATCAGGCCGGGCTCGAGATGTCGGGAATCGGCTTCCAGGTCTGGCGGGCCGAGAGCTGGGCTGAGGCGCTGGCCCTCGCCGCCGCCGATCCGATGCACGTGGCAGGCGTCAAGACGTTCGAGATGCGCCGCTGGCTGATCAACGAGGGCACGCTCTCCCTCACGGTCGGGCTGTCCTCAGGGCGCGTTGCGCTCCGCTGACGGCGGATCGAACCGAGGTGCCAGGTAATGACCCGTGCGCCGGTAGTGTTGGAGGAGGCAGGCAGACGCAAAGTCGGCGTCCCGCTCAAGGGCTGCAGACAGAATATCCGCGTGCTCCCCCGGAATGTCCCGCGCGGCGTAACCATTGACACGCCCAGCCAAATAGCGGTACCGGATGTTCAGATCGTAGAGCCGGTCGCACACTTGCAGCAGGATCGGTGACACCGCCGCCGACAAAAGCGTCATATGAAACGCCTTGTGATGGGCCTCGAAGGCGGCCGTATCCTCTCGCGGCGTGTCGGCCATGCGCCGATGCGCGGCCTGCAGCCGGGCGTCCCAATCCGGCGTGGCGGCTTGCAGGCTCTCGCGCAGGGCCATGTCTTCGAGCGCGCAGCGGAGCTTCAGGATCTCGCGGAAATGCGCGCCACTCACCTCCGCAACCCGAAAGCCGCGCTGGTCGAGCCGCTCCACCAAATGGTC
>JBCCWM010000116.1:0-11756 GCA_039193505.1 Pseudomonadota bacterium
CCAGAATCGCCGCCGCCATAGGTGAGCGCCCCGCCCGTGTAGAACGTGCCATACGTCTTGGCGAGGTTCACCGTCTGACCCAGACCGGAGACGAGCTGGCTCTTCTTAAGAGGGGAGAGCGGGTGAATGAAGACGGACCAGAGTGTGCCGTCGGCAATCGCATAGCGCGCATCGAGGGCCGTGTCGAAATTGGCCTGCATCATCCGGGCCAGCTCGCTCGGCTGGATCCCGTCGACGGCACGGATGGGGCTCATCGCGCGCATCCGGTCGGCACCTGCGTCCGTGACGATCACGAGCGGCACGCTGTCGATCCGCAGTTGGAACACCGGCCCACGGTTTTGCGCCGTCTCGTCGATCGCGAAGACAATTTCAGCCAGGCGCGCGAGGGTCATCGGACCTTCCTCCGCGCGCACAGGCCATGCCGCGATCAGCAAGATGAGGAGTATGCGCATGGGTACCGCCTTTCTTTGGAGAAAGCCTAGCCCTCGGAGGTCGTGTGCGCCAATCCATCTTTCGTGAAGCCACCGGTTGCACATATTCGAAGCCTTGCGTAGGTCCGCAGATATGCAAGACCGCGCACAACACGCGCTTCGAACTGAGAGCTGACGATGCGTTTCAGGTGGCGCAGGCGCACTGAGCCGATCGACATTCGCCCGGCGCGTCCCGACGATCTCGCGCGCCTGCACGAGATCCGGGCCGCCGCTTTCGCGCCCGTCTTCGCGTCCTTCCGCCGCATCGTCGGCAACGCTGTTGCCGAGACCGCGTTCGCGGGCGCGGAGGAGGAGCAGGCGAGCCATCTCGACGACCTGGCAGGCGGCGCGCATGGGGCGGAGATCCTGGTGGCCGTTCGCGGCGGGCGCGCGATCGGGTTTTGCGCCGTGCTCCTCGGCGGGCGCCGCGGCCTCGGCGAGATCGGGCTCAACGCCGTTGACCCGGCGCACCAACGCCGGGGCGTGGCCACAGCGCTCTTCGATGCGGCGTTGGCGCGGATGCGGGCAGTGGGCTGCACATGTGCAACGGTCAGCACCGGAGGCGACGCGAGCCATGCACCGGCGCGGGCAGCCTATGTCAAACTCGGCTTCAGGACGGCGATCCCGGCCCTCCACCTCTACCGGCGGCTCTAGGCGGCCGCGCCTCCGGCCGGGGTCAGGAGATAGGCGTCCGCGCATCGCTTGGCGAGCGCGCGCACCCGGCCGATATAGGCTTGGCGTTCAGTCGGGCTGATCACGCCCCGTGCGTCGAGAAGGTTGAAGATGTGGCTCGCCTTGATCGTTTGATCGTAGGCCGGGTGCACCATCACGATGGGCCGCCCCATTTTCGGATCGTCGGCGGGCTGGGTGAGGAGCCGCGCACACTCCGCCTCCGCGTCGTCGAAGTGACGGTGCAGCATCTCGGTGTCGGCCGCATCGAAATTGTGCCGACTGTATTCCTCCTCCGTTTGGCGGAAGATGTCGGCATAGCTCAGCGGGATCGGCGTCTGCGGGTCGTTGAACGGCATGTCCATAACGTGGTCGATGCCGAGGACATACATGGCCAACCGCTCCAGCCCATACGTCAGCTCACCCGACACCGGCGCGCAGTCATGCCCGCCGACCTGCTGAAAATAGGTGAACTGGCTCACTTCCATCCCGTCGCACCAGACCTCCCAACCGAGACCCCAAGCGCCGAGCGTCGGGCTCTCCCAGTCGTCCTCGACAAACCGGATGTCATGGAGCTCGAAGTCGATCCCAATCGCTTCGAGACTGCCGAGATAGAGCTCCTGGAAGTTCGGCGGGCTCGGCTTCACGATGACCTGGAACTGGTAGTAGTGCTGGAGCCTGTTGGGGTTCTCGCCGTAGCGCCCATCGGTCGGGCGGCGCGAGGGTTGCACAAACGCCGCTGCCCAGGGCTTCGGTCCAAGGGCGCGGAGGGTCGTGCCAGGATGGAAGGTGCCGGCGCCAACCTCCATGTCATAGGGCTGCAAGAGAGCGCAGCCATTCGAGGCCCAGTAGGTCTGCAGGCGCAGGATCACCTCCTGAAAGCTCCGCGGTGTGTCTGCCGGCATCCCGATCTCCCTCTTCTTGCGCCTTCGGTAGCGGCGCGGAGCGTCCTTGGTCAACAGCGGCCCTTACCGCAACCAGAACGCACGGGTGAAGAGGACAAAGACCGACATGAGCTCCAGCCGACCGAGATACATCGCCGCCGCCAGCACCCATTTCGCGCTGTCGGGGAGCGGCGCGAAACTCCCCGCCGGCCCGATGATCGGCCCGAGCCCCGGCCCGATGTTGCCAAGCGCCGAGGCCGCGCCCGAGATCGCCGTCACCGTGTCGAGACCGATCAGCGTCAGCAGGATCGCAGTGACGGCGAGGCTCGAAAGAAACAGCATGAAGAACGCAATGACGGAGTTCAGAACATCGTCCGGGATCGGCCGCCCCTCGTAGCGAGGCGTGAAGATGCCAGACGGGTTGTGAACTTGACGAATCCGCGTGTTGAGCGCCGCCGCCAGAAGCTCGTAGCGAAAGATCTTGACCGAGCAGGAGGTCGAGCCCGCGCAACCGCCCACAAGACCGATCAGGAAGAACACGGCAACCGCGAAGGGGCCCCAAAGCTGGTAGTCGGTCGACGCGTAACCGGTGCCGGAGATGATCGAGACGGAGTTAAAGAGCGCCTCGCGCACCGCCTGCTCGACCGGCGTTACCGAGGTCAGCCCAACGTAGAGCGCCAAAACCGCCACGATGATCGTAATCAGCCCCAGATAGGCGCGCACCTGGCTGTCGGACAAGAACGCGCCGCCGGCGCCCGACATCAGTTGGATGTAGCGCACGAAAGGCAGGCTCGCGAGGAGCATGAAGACAGTCGCGACATACTCCACCTGTGGCTCGAACCGCCCCATCGACGCGTCGGAGTTGGAAAAGCCACCGGTCGAGACCGTCGTGAGCGCGTGCATCATTGCATCGAACGGCCCCATGCCCGCCCACGCATAGCAAAGCCAGCAGGCGATTGTCAGGCCGACATAAATCCAGGCGACGGAGGCCGCGATCTCCGCCGCCCGGGGCAGGATTTTCCCAAATGTATCGAAGGCTTCAGAGCGAAAGATCTGCATCCCGCCGATTTTGAGGGACGGCAGAAATGCGAGCGCCACCACGACGATCCCGATGCCGCCGAACCACTGCAGCAGGCCGCGCCAGAGGTTGGTCCCCATCGGCAGCTCTGAGAGATCGATAAACACGGTCGAGCCGGTCGTGGTGAGGCCCGACATGGCTTCGAAATAGGCGTCGGTGAAGCTGGCCCCCGGCGCGCCGAGCATGAACGGCAAGGCGCCGAACAGGGGAAGGAGCAACCAGGTCAGCGATGTCAGCAGAAACACCTGTTGGAGCGTGAGGCCCGCGGTCTTGGTCGGCGCACAAGCGATGGTGAGGCAGACCCCCGTCGTCGCCGTCAGAAAGGCAGATGCGCCAAAGGTCGCCGGGTCTCCCTCACCCCCGAGGAGATCGACGCAGAACGGAACCAGCATCGCCGCACCAAGTGACAGGATCAACAAACCGATGACGTACGCGACAGGTCGGAGATCGAACATGCTGGCGACGTTTTCGTCCTCCGCATGGACTGTCAAGCAACGCAAAGCCTTGCTTCGAGGAGACGCTCATGCGCTCCAAGGTGGCCGGCGCCCTCACGGTGTTGCTGAAGTTGCGCCCCCGGGGCGTGTCACTCCTCCGGGCAGGTCCGCGGACAGCGGAGTTGAGGGAGCCGCAACTGCATCGAGCAGCATGCCTCGCGCCAAGCGTTCGTTGAAACAAGTGGCACGCCTGCGCAATAACCAGTTGCGTGCGCCCTGGCGGCCACTGCGCCAACTCCGCGGTCAACCGCCCGCACTACGCTTGTCTCGCGGTGGGGGCGGGCACCTCTCGCGCCAAGGACTTGCTACACCCCGGCACTCTGGCAAGGGCTAGGAGCAACTCCCACACTGCATTCGCCTCGACTGTTCCCAGTGCACACACGAAACACGGGTTACGATCTTGCGGGCGCAGCTGTCTCCGTGCCCGACCCCGCATGCGTCATCCACGGACAAAAAAACGATGACGCTCCATCTGCGGGGCTGCGTCAGTCAGGACCTTTGGAACCTGTGCAGGCGGGCGGCTTCGGTCAGCCGCCTCGGTTGGTTGGGTTTCCGATGATGTCCAGGAATTCGCGCCGCGTGTCCCGATCGCCTCGGAACGCGCCGAGCATCGTCGACGTCACCATGGAGACACCCGGCTTGTGCACGCCTCGCGTCGACATGCAGTGATGCTCGCCTTCGAGAACCACCGCGACCCCCTTGGGTTGAAGGACGTTCTGCAATGTGTTTGCGATCTGCGCGTTCATCTTTTCCTGGACCTGCAAGCGCTTTGCGAACGCGTCGACGACGCGGGCGAGCTTCGAGATGCCGACAACGCGATCCGTCGGGATGTAGCCCACGTGAGCCTTGCCGATGATCGGCGCCATGTGATGCTCGCAGTAGCTCTCAAAGCGAATGTCGCGGAGGACGACCATCTCGTCGTAGCCTTCGACCTCCTCAAAGGTGCGCTGGAGCATCGCTTCAGGATCTTCGTCGTAGCCCTTGAACCACTCCTCATATCCCCGCGTCACGCGGGACGGTGTGTCGAGAAGGCCCTCGCGGGTCGGATCGTCTCCGGCCCAGCGCAGGAGCGTGCGCACTGCGTCCTCAGCCTCACTCCGCGTCGGTCGGCGCTCAGCCGCGGCTTCGCGTTCGGTGTTGAGTTTGGCGTCGTGCATATTCATCGGGTGCTCCCCTGCTGGCGTGGCAGGGTACATGGGCCCAAAGGAGCCAATGCCAAGGCCATTGGCGTCACCTTCGCGAGAATTGTGCGGATCGCCCGGTCAGGCCGCGTCAAGCGCTGACAGGAGATCTGCCTCCAGATCGGCTGGATCCTCGAGCCCGACGGAGAGCCGGATGAGGCCGGGCGTGATCCCGAGCTGCGCGCGTTGTGCCTCGCTGAGACGCTGGTGGGTCGTGGTGGCGGGGTGCGTTGCGATCGACTTGGCGTCGCCGAGATTGTTCGAAATCAAAACGATCCCCATCGCATTCAGCACCCGGAAGGCCGCGGCCTGCCCACCGGCGACCTCGAACGAGAGGACCGTGCCACCCGCCTCCATCTGCCGCTGAGCGACCGCCGCTTGGGGGTGATCGTCCCGCCCGGGATAGAGCATGCGCGTCACGACGGCGTGCTCAGCGAGCGCATCGGCAAGACGCGCAGCACTCGTCGCCTGGGCCCGACACCGCAGATCTACCGTCTCGAGACCCTTCAGCATGACCCACGCGTTGAACGGGCTCATCGCCCCGCCGGTGTGCTTCAGATATGGCTCCAGGGTCTTTCGAATGAAGTCCTGCGTGCCGAGGACCACGCCGCCGAGGCACCGTCCCTGACCGTCGATGTGCTTGGTCGCCGAGTAAATGACCACATCCCCGCCAAGTGAGAGTGTGCGCTGAAAGACCGGCGTCGCGAACACATTGTCGACCACGACAGTGGCGCCGACACTGCGCGCAAGCGCCGAGACGGCTGGGATATCAATGACTTCAAGCGTTGGGTTCGACAGGGCTTCGAGGAAGACGAGGCGCGTGTCGGGCCGGATCGCGGCCTCCCACGCTGCGAGATCCGTGCCGTCCACAAAGCTCACCTCCACGCCGAACCGCGGCAGGATCTGCTCCACGATGTAGAGGCAGGACCCGAAGAGCGCGCGGGCCGACACGATGTGGTCGCCGGCTTTCAGCATGGACATCAACGCACCGTTGACGGCCGCCATGCCGGAGGCTGTCGCAAAGGCATCCTCGGCGCCCTCGAGACTGGCCATCCGCTCCTCGAAGATGGCAACAGTCGGATTTCCATAGCGCGCATAGATGAACTCGTCCGGCCCACAGGACTGAAACCGCGCCTCCGCGGCCTCTGCATCGGGGTAGACAAACCCCTGTGTGAGGTGAAGCGCTTCGGACACCTCTCCGAACTGGCTGCGTCGGGCGCCGGCATGGACGAGGCGCGTTCTCGGGCGAAGTGTCTGGTGTGTGTCTTTCATCGGGCTTCTCCATCCGTGACCGACCAAAGTCGGTGCCCTGGACGGGCCTCGACCTCTTTAGCGGTATCTTTTACGTGGCCCGCAATCCGGTACAAATCGCCACTGGCAGATTTCATAGGGCATCCCTCCCCCCCGCGTCAATGAGGCGGCGCCCGATGTGAAGTCTGACGGGTGCGCATCCCAGGCGCGGAAAGGACGTCTGACCAGCAGCCGGTATGGCGACCTGAACCGTCTCGGCGCGCAGCATATCGAGACGGCACTGCTGTGGCGGGCGCTCGAACGGTCGCAAACTAAAACGGCACTCATGCAGCGTGCCTGTCCAAACGGCTTTGACGTCTCAGAAGGGACACTCCACTTGCCTGGAGCTGATCCCAAAGACCCGGCTCCCTTTCCACTGCGCCCCTGAGGCCGCACCCATGGGCGCCCGACGATGCAAGAGCTGCCCCGGCCCCCAAGATTGGCCGCGATCCTGGCCTCCCAAGCCCCGGTGTCCCTTGCAGGGAGTCGGGGGAGCAGGACAGATCGCATCCACGTCAGCACGCACAATCAAAGGGTCGAAGTGCAGCAGCCAACCCAGACCGTGTTGGAGGGTCTTATCCAACGCTTTAAGAGTGTCTGCGGCTGAAGAAGCACACGCACGTCACCCGGGCGGGCGCCTCGCACAGCCGCGCGGGTGCATGCAATCACCCTGCGCGCCAACGTCAGACAGCCCCAGTCAAAGGAGAACCTTGTCGTGGGTCGCACCCCACTGAAGGCGGGCTGGTCGCACCGAAGTGATCTGTGCCACCACCACAGGAACGCTGCCCATCGGATCGGGACACATGGGCTGGCGACAGCGCAGCAGCCAGCAATCTCTCTGCGAAAACGCATACCACGCACCTCGCGGCTCGACGTGTTGACAGACACATGGCATCGCCTTCAGGAGGGACGTGTCCATCTGGGGTCCCGAATGCAGCACTCACTCGATGTTGACCGTATTCGCGCCGAAACACCCGGCGTCGCGCACGGCGTGCACTTGTTGGCCTCGGGCGCGTCCCTGATGCCGCAAACCGTGGTCGAGGCTGTCATCGAGCACACGCGACTAGAGGCCAGCATAGGCGGGTATGAAGCGCAGAGAGCGCGACAGGAGGCTCTAGATGCGGTCTACGGCTCGGTTGCCCGGCATCTCAACGCAACCCCTCGTGAGATCGCCCTGGTGGAGAACGCAACAGTCGCTTGGGGGCACGCCTTCTACGCCCTGCCCTTGCGGCCCAAGTCGCGCATTTTGACCTCCGAAGCGGAGTATGCCGCGAACTATGTCGCCTTTCTCCAGCGGGCGAAACGGGAGGATCTGTCGATCGACGTTGTTCCTTCGGACCAGTCGGGTGCGCTGGATGTATCGGCCCTTGAGGAGATGCTGGACGAGGATGTCGGACTGATCGCCATCACCTGGGTTCCGACAAATGGCGGGCTGGTCAACCCTGCGGCGGACGTGGGAAAAATCGCCCGGCGGGCCGGTGTGCCCTATCTGCTGGATGCATGTCAGGCCGCGGGACAGATGCCAATCGACGTTCATGAGATTGGATGTGATTTCCTGTCTGCCACGGGCCGAAAGTTTTTGAGGGGGCCGCGCGGGACAGGCTTCCTGTATATTTGCGACAGATGGCTCGATACGCTCGAGCCCGCGATGATCGACCATTTCGGGGCACCCTGGGTCGCACAGGATCGATATGAATTGAGACGTGATGCACGGCGCTTCGAGACGTGGGAGAACGCCTATGCGCTGCGGGCGGGTCTTGGCGCCGCGCTGGACTACGCAGACGCGCTCGGGATCGCCGCCATCCAGGAGCGAATCGGGGCTCTTGCGGGCCGCTGCCGAGACCTCCTCAGGGCTCACCCCGTGATCGAGCTGCGGGACATCGGCATAGACCAATGCGGCATAGTCAGCTTCTCGGTGCCGGACAAAGACCCCGCAGCGATCAAGCAGCAGATGTCGGAGGCCGGTTTCAGCATCGGCCTGTCGCAGCCTTCGAGCACGCGGATTGACTCAGAACGCCGAGGGCTGCCGACCCTCCTGCGCATTGCGCCTCACTGCTATAATACCGAAGACGAGATCGACCGCGCAGTCGAAGAGCTGTCGAAACACGTTTAGCTCACGCGCGGATGGGTGCGGCCGCCCGCCCCGAGGTCAACGCGCGCGAGTCTCCCCTCGATCGACGCAGACCTTTTCAAGCGCGGTCGCAGAACTTAGAAGCCGTCTATGGCTGACCCAATCAACATCATCGGCGGCGGCATGGCCGGGGCGGAAGCTGCGTGGCAGATCGCCGAAGCCGGCCATCCGGTTGTCCTTCATGAAATGCGACCCCATCGCGGAACCGAGGCGCATCAGACGGACGGTCTGGCTGAGCTCGTGTGCTCCAACTCCTTCCGCTCCGACGATGACAGCGGGAACGCGGTTGGCCTTCTCCACTGGGAGATGCGCGCAGCGGGTGGCCTAATCATCGAGATGGGTGACGCCCATGCCGTGCCCGCGGGCGGTGCGCTCGCGGTCGATCGTGAGGCGTTTTCCGCCGCCGTCACCGCACGTCTGACAGCGCATCCCAATGTCACGCTGCGCCGCCAGGAAGTCACTGCGTTGCCGCCGCCCGACTGGGGGCAGACGATCATTGCGACAGGTCCGCTGACCTCGCCTGACCTTGCCGCGAGCATTCAGGAGGCAACCGGCCGCGACGCGCTCGCCTTCTTCGACGCGATTGCGCCGATTGTGCACGCGGACACGGTCGATCTCGACACGGCTTGGTTCCAGTCACGCTACGACAAAGGGGAGACCGAGGCCGAGCGGACGGCCTATTTGAACTGCCCGATGACGAAGGCAGAGTATGACCGTTTTCTCGACGCGCTGCTCGCGGCACCGGTGACGGAGTTCAAGGAATGGGAGCGGGACACGCCCTATTTCGACGGCTGTCTGCCGATCGAGGTGATGGCCGCGCGGGGCCGCGACACCCTCCGCTTCGGTCCGATGAAGCCAGTTGGGCTGACCAACCCGCACCGGGCAGAGAAGCCGTATGCCGTTGTGCAGCTCCGGCGCGACAACGCGCTCGGCACGCTCTACAACATCGTCGGGTTCCAGACCAAGATGAAGTACGCGGCGCAAAAGGAGGTCCTGCGCCAGATCCCGGGCCTCGATGCGGCGGAGTTTGCGCGCCTCGGGGGCATCCACCGGAACACCTTCCTGAATTCTCCCTGCGTTCTCGACAGCCAACTGCGCCTACGGGCGCGCCCGTCAATCCGCTTTGCCGGCCAGATCACGGGCGTCGAAGGCTATGTCGAAAGCGCCGCCATGGGTCTCCTGGCCGGGCGCCTCGCTGCGGCCGAGGCAATGGGGCAGAGCCTCGAGCCACCTCCGCCGGACACTGCAATCGGCGCGCTCGCCCGACACATCACCGGCGGTGCGGAGGCCGGAAGCTTCCAGCCGATGAACGTCAATTTCGGCCTCTTTCCCCCGCTGACAGGCATCAGAGGCGGCCGCCGCGGCCGGAGGGAGCGCTACCGGGCCTACACGGACAGGGCCAAACTGGCCTTTCGCGCGTGGCTCAATACCGCGCCGCGCCTGGTGCCCGCGCAGTAAGCGTACCGACGGCGCTTTCTGGACGCCCTGCCCCAACCCCGCTAGCCTTGGGTCAAGGGGAGGGCACATGACAAAAACGTTTCTCGATCGGGCCTATGACCTCGACGCGCCAGAACGGACCCGCGCCTTTTATGCCGACTGGTCAGAGAGCTACGACGAAGAGGTCTCCGAAAACGGGTACGCGACCCCGCGGCGGGCGGCGGTCCTGCTCGCCGCGCGGGTCGACGACAAGGACGCCCCGCTCCTCGATCTCGGCTGCGGGACGGGCATCAGCGGGACCTCGTTTCATGACGCGGGTTTTACCACCATCGACGGGACGGATCTTTCCCCCGAGATGCTCGCCAAGGCCGAAGCCAAAGGCGTCTACCGCTCGCTGCAAGAGACCGACGCCGCCGATCCCCTGCCCTTCGAGGCCGGCCTTTATCCGACGATTGCAGCGATCGGTGTCTTCTCTCCAGGCCACGCGCCGCCGGATACGATCGATCACGTGCTGAACAAGCTCACGCCCGGCGGGCGCTTTGTCTTCTCGTTCAACGACCACACGCTCGAAGACCCGGCCTATGAAGGGCGCGTGCGAGAATGGGCGGATTGCGGGGCGGTGATGGTTGAGGCGCGCGAGGAGGGCGACCATCTGCCCCGGATCGGGATCAAGTCCGTCGTCTATGTCCTCAGGAGGCTCTGACCGGGTCGAGCGCTTTGCGCCCTCGCCCACGGGTCTCCTACATTTGGGCCACGCATTCTCGGCCCTGATCGCCTGGGAGGCTGCGCGCGCGGCGGGGGGGACCTTCCTCCTCCGGATCGAAGACATCGACCGGTCCCGCGCCCGCCCTCACTGGGAGACGCAGATCTTTGACGACCTGGCATGGCTCGGGCTCAGCTGGGCCATGCCCGTGCTGCGTCAGTCGGCGCGGATGGAGGCCTACTCCAAGGCGCTTGACGATCTCTGGGCGTGCGGCGTGCTCTATCCCTGCACGTGCCGGCGCAGGGACATCGAGGCTGCCCTGTCCGCGCCACAAGAGGGCGCGGTCCCCCATGGCCCGGACGGCCCGGTCTATCCCGGCACCTGCCGGGAGCGTGTCCGGCCGGAGGCGCGACCTCTGACAGGCGCACTTCGCCTCGACATGCGCCGCGCCGTTGAGGGCCTGGCCGACCTCTGGTGGCGCGACACGGGCACGACGCCGGGCGTGCATCTCATCGACAAGACAACTCTGATCGAGACGGTGGGCGATGTCGCCCTTGCGCGCCGCGATCTCGGCACGTCATATCACCTTGCCGTGGTGCTCGATGATGCGGACCAAGGCGTGACCCACGTCACCCGCGGCGAGGACCTGTTCCAAGCCACGCAGATCCACGTGGTTCTTCAACGCCTGCTCGCCCTCCCGACACCCATCTACCACCATCACCGCCTGATCCGTGATGGCGCCGGCAAACGTCTCGCCAAACGCGACGATGCTCGAGCGATCGCCCGCTACCGAGCGGAGGGCGCGTCACCGGCCGACATCAGGCGCTGGGTCGGCCTCTGAGATCACCCGCTCCCCGCCGTCGCGGATCTCAGTGAAAAAGCAGCTCCGCCGGCCGGTGTGGCAGGCCGCCCCGATCTGCTCAATCCGGAGGAGGATGCAGTCCCGGTCGCAATCGACAAAGATCGACACCAGCCTTTGCGTGTGCCCCGAGGTCGCGCCCTTTTGCCAAAGCGCCTGGCGAGAGCGCGACCAATAGGTGACATCGCCGGTCTCGAGCGTTGCGCGGAGGCTTTCGCGGTTCATCCAGGCCATCATCAGGACCTGACCGTTCTCATGGTCCTGTGCGATGGCGGGGATCAGACCTGCCTCGTTCCAGGCGAGCGTTTCGGGTTTGAACTCCGACATCTGACCCTCCCCTTTCTTTGCCACACGAAACCCCCTATGTAGCGGAGCAGCCAAGCGAGCGAGGAGTGAGACATGTCGGGTGATGCGGAGATGATCAAGCTCTACTCACAACGTATTCTCGCGCTGGCAGCAGACATCCCGCATCTCGGCCGGTTGGAGGCGCCGGACGCGACGGCGACGAAGCGCTCGCCGCTGTGCGGGTCCACCGTGACGGTCGATCTGAAGCTCGAAGA
>JBCCWM010000117.1:0-11722 GCA_039193505.1 Pseudomonadota bacterium
CCGACCCAGGCGCCGCCGCACGAGGCGACGCCCTGGACCGCGCGCGCCATGGAGAAGACAACCGGACGCGCCGTCTCGACGGTGCAGAAGATCTGGAACGCGCACGGCCTCGCGCCTCGTCGCCGGCGCAGCGTCGAGCTCTCCAGCGACCCGGCTTTCGCCGAGAAGCCGGTCGATGTCGCCGGCCTTTCCGTCGAGCCGCCGGCCCATGCGGTGGCGCTCTCGCTCGACGAAACGTCCCGGATCCAACCCCTGACCGCACCCGGCCGGGGCGCGGCCCATGAAGACGGGCCGTGCCGGCACCGTGACGCAGGACGACACGCGCAACGCCACCGACACGCTCGACGCGCTCGAGGGCAGCGTCACCGGACGAAACATGCACCGCCACCAGGCGGTCCTTCGCGTCCGCAACACCCTCGAGCGCAAGATCCCCGCCGGCACGTTGGTTCATGCAATCCTCGACACCGTCTCGTCGCAGAAGACGCCGAAGCTGAGCCGCCGGCTCGGGCGTCACCCGCGCCGGACGGTCCACGTCGCACCGACCTCACCGTCGTGGCCGGACGCGGTCGAGGGCGTCTTCGCGACGCCGACCCGGCGCCCGTCGAAGCCCGGTGTCGTCCACTCTGTCCAATACCTTCAGGCCGCGATCAACCGGTTCATCGCCGACCACACCGCCACCGGGGCCAACCCCTTCGTCCGGCGCGCAGATCCCGACGCGATCATCGCCGCTCGAGCCCGAGGGGTCCAAGCGATGGAGCCACTCCGCTAGAGCCGTTCGCCGTCCGCAAAGACCTGTCGCCAGGGCGCTATCTCAACATCCGCGCGGAGCCCCACGTCCCAGAACGGGTCCTCTCGGACCAGAGCCTCAACCTGTGACAGGTCCCCTGCCTCCACCAGCCAGAGGCCCCCACCCGACGCCCGATCCAGGGGCCCGGCCGCTCTGATTTCGGCGCTGTGGGCCTCAAGGAAGTCGATATGGGCATCGATGTGGGTCTGGCGGAGGGTGTGGCCGTCCGGCACATCTGAAAAAAGAACAGCGAACATCATGTCCGTCGGGCCCTCGCTATGGGTTGGCGGGTGTCAGCCTCGAGTGTACCACGCAAAACTGAGGGGGAGGTCCGGCAATGCTGCGGGCCAGTTTTGCGAAAATGCAGGATACGAACTGGGATGACCTCAAGGTTCTTATCACGGTGTTGCGTGAGGGCTCGGCGGCGGCCGCTGGCCGTCACTTGGGGATGAACGAGACAACGGTCGCGCGCCGGCTCGACCGGATCGAGTCCGCACTCGGCACGCGTCTTCTCGATCGTCGGCGCGGCGCCTATGCGCCCACGGGAGCGGGGTCGGAGCTCCTGCCCCATGCCGAGCGCGCGGAAACCGAGATCCTGGGCGCTTTGGCAAAGATTGCAGGACAAGACGCACAGGTGGCGGGCCTGGTGCGCATCACATCGGTGCCGATCCTGGTCAACCGTGTGCTCGCACGGGCGCTGCCCGCGCTCTTGAACGCACATCCCGCGCTGACTGTGGATTTGGTGAGCGAGAGCCGCACTCTGATGCTGACCCGGAGAGAGACGGACGTCGCGCTCCGCCTCTCGCACCCCGGTGCCGAGTACAAGGCCCTTGTGCGAAAAATCGGCGTGCTCGAGTACGGTGTCTTCGTGCAGCGCGGCAAGCGGATGTCGCCCTTGCCCTGGCTTCTTTACGGGGAAGCGATGGGCCATTTGCCGCAGAACGGCTGGATTGAGGCGCAAGGGACGGGGGAGGATGTCGCGCGGGTCCGTGTCAACGATGCCGAGGGGCTGATTGCCTGCGCGGCTCGGGGGATCGGCAAGGCCGTGCTGCCCCGCCTCGTCGGCCGCTCCGTCGCCGAGCTTGAGGAGCTGCCGGTGCCCTGCGATCTCAGCCGGGAGGTCTGGCTCCTGGTTCATCCCGAGTTGCGCCGGCTGGCCCGGATCGAGACCGTGCTTGACTGGATCGGGCGGACGCTGAAGAACGCAGGCCCGGCCCGCGTCGGTTAGGCCAAGGGGGGGCGATGATCCTGTATCCGGCGATTGATCTCAAAGGCGGCGCTTGTGTGCGCCTTCTGCGCGGCGACATGGATGCGGCCACGGTCTTCGGCGAGGACCCCGCCGCACAGGCCGCAGCCTTTGTCGCGGCAGGGTGCGAATGGCTGCACATCGTTGATCTCGACGGCGCCTTTGCCGGGCACTCGGTCAACGGTGAGGCCGTCGAAGCGGTGCTCGGAGCCGTCGACGTGCCCCTGCAACTCGGCGGAGGGATCCGCGATCTCGCCGGAATTGAGGCGTGGCTGACGCGCGGGGTGGCTCGGGTGATCCTCGGGACGGCAGCCGTGCAGGATCCGGATCTTGTGAAGGCGGCTGCGGCGGCGTTTCCCGAGCAGATCGCCGTCGGCATTGACGCGCGCGATGGGCGTGTTGCCGTCGCGGGGTGGGCCGAGACCACGGAGATGCCGACCCTGGATCTGGCGCGACGGGTGGAGGATGCGGGCGTCGGCGCTGTGATTTTCACCGACATATCGCGGGATGGAGCGATGAAAGGTCCGAACGTTGCGGACACGGCGCTCCTGGCAGCGGCGCTTGCGGTCCCAGTGATTGCGTCTGGCGGAGTGTCCCGGCTGTCCGATCTCATGACGCTGAAGACAGCCGCGCCCACGCTCAACGGAGTGATTTCAGGACGTGCGCTCTATGAGGGTGCGATCGACCTGCCCACCGCTGTCGCGGTCCTCAAGACCTGAGATGCGGCGCCCCTTCGGGGCATGCGAAGAGCCGCTCCGCCGCCTTCGGCGCCGGAGCGGCGGTGGTCGGCGTGGCAGCGGCCGATTCGCGCCGTCCACGTGTCAGTTTGTGTCGAGCGCGTGGCTCCGGAGTGTGTCAAGCGGGACGTCTTTGAGTGTGGCGGCATGGGTTGCGGCGAGGATCAAAGGCGGAGCGCAGCCTGCAGCCTCAGCGTCGCGCCAGCGCGAGGCGCAGAGGCACCAACGGTCGCCGGGTTTCAAGCCGGGGAAGCCGTATTCGGGGCGCGGTGTCGAGAGATCGTTGCCTTGGGCCTTGGAGAAGGCCAGGAACTCAGCGGTGACGCGGGCGCAGAGGGTGTGGCGTCCGCGATCGGCGGGCCCGGTGTTGCAGCACCCGTCGCGCCAGAAGCCGGTCAGCGGATCCTTCGAGCAGGGGGCGAGCGGTGCTCCGAGAACGGAGAGCGGCGCAGCACGGTCTGTCATGTCAGTATCCTGTCATCTCGAGATAGCCGATGCCTGAATGGGTGCCGGAAAAGGTGACGGGCCCCTCCCAGTAGGGGAAGACGGTCGGCATGTAGGCATCTCGGTTGAGGGCGCGGACGTCGATCTCGAGCGATTGTTCGGGCCAGATGAGGCGCCAATCGACGGGAAGGTCGCGCCCGGCGGTCCGGTGGACGTGGAGGGGGGTGAACTGCATCTCGTCGGGCGGAAGGACACGCGAGGTGCCGTCCCGTGCGATCCAGGCGCCGGTCGTGAGGCTGCCCGCGCCTCGGAGGCGGTAGGCCATGAGTTTCTCGCCTGTGTCGAGGTGGAGGGCGAACCAGTCCCACCCCGTCTGATCTTCCGAGAGGGGTTGGCTCGACCACTCTCGGTCGAGCCAGGCGCGGCCGGTGACGGAGCGGTCGACGCCGTCGAGCGTAAGGGTTCCGTCGAGGCCATAATGGGGTTGGCTGTAGTAGTGACTGGCCTGGCCTTGTTCCGATTTGACGGAGTAGCCGTCGACCCCCTGGAGGACCAGTGGTCCCTGGGCCTTGAGCGCGACGGTGTAGGAGAAGCGGTCGCCGGAGGCCGAAAGGGTCAGCTCATCGATGTCGCTGTCGGGGCTCTCGAGGCGCCAGTCATCGAGCCAGGCGCGAAACGGAGGCAGCTCGACCCCCGCCTGGCCGATGCCGCCGCGGGCGAACGCCTCGGCGACATGGTGCGAGGTCCGCGTGGTGACGGCCGCATGTCCCATCCAGGTCTGGCGGCTGGCCCAACCCTCGTCGCTGCCGCTCGGCGCGCGGGCCTGGCGGAAGAGCGTCCATTGAAGGCCCATCGGTTCGTCATCGGCGACAAGGTTTGCTGTGATGTACCACCACTCGATCCGGAAATCCGGGTGGGGGCCGTGGTCGGCCGGGAAGCTCAGCCTGGTCTCCGGCAGCACTTGGGCGAAATCCGCCGCCTCGGTGCCGAGGCCTGCGTAGCCCTGGCCGAGGGCGGGCGCGGCGAGGAGGGTGGCGATGCCACCGAGGCTCTGACGGCGTGTCATGGAGCTTGTGCGGAGCATCAGATCACCTGTCGTCGGAAAAGAGCCGGAGGAGGCGGGCGGGCGGCAGCCGCATCAGACGCCACGCGGGCAGCGCCGAGGCGAGGGCTGCGGCCACGAGTGCAAGGAGGCTGAGCCGCGCCCAGTCCAGCGGAAACGCGTAGAGAGGCAGGCGCCAGCCGAACGCCTCGACATTGATAACGGCGGTCAGGATCCAGGCCGTGAGCTGCCCGAGGGGGACTGCAGCCAGTGCAGTGAAGAGGGCGAGGGCGAGGGTCCGTTGAAGCTCCCACCGGCCGAGGAGGCGGCGGGGCAGGCCCATGGCCCAGGCCGGGGCCAGCTGTGGCAAACGCTCGGTGGAGAGGGCGAGGAGGCTCGTGAAAAGCGCTAGGCCCGCCACGGCGAGCGTGAGCGCGTTGAGCGCGACGGTCACGGCGAATGTCGTCTCGAAGATCCGCCGAGACAGCGCCTTGAGCGCGGTCTGATCGACCACTTGGCGGTCGCCAAGGCTGAGCGCGTCGGTGAGCTCGGCTGCGATGAGCTCGGCTCGGTCCGGGGTGGTGCGGACAGCAAAGCGGGTCTTCTCCACCTCGGGCCATCGGTCTAAAAGGGCCGGCAATGCGACGAGCATCTGGCCCTCCGTGTTGCCGTAATCGGCGTAGATGCCGGCGATTTCGAGGGTCCAACTCCCGTCCGGCGCGTCGACGACGATGCGCTCGCCGGGGGCCAGGTCGAAACGGCGTGCGAATTGCTCGGAGAGGAATGTGGCCTCTCCGCTCGCCAGACGGTCCCATGGGCTGTCGAGGGCGCCGAGAACCGGCCAGTTCTCGCGGTAGGTCGTGTGGTCGGCGATCCCGAAGACCTCGAGCGGGAAGCCCTCGTGGCGGAGGTCGACGTTCCAGATCGGGAGGACGGCGCTGACGTCCTCGCGGGCGGTGAGCCAGGCGGTGATCTCTTCGGCCTCGGCCTCGTCGGTCCCGCCCACGTAGAGTTCGGCGGCGAGGCGTTGGTCGAGCCAGCCGAGGAATGTCGTGCGGAACCCATCGACCATCGTGCCCACGCCGATGTTGACGCTGAGCGCGAGGAAGAGGGCCATCAGCGCCAGAGAGAGCCCGCCGAGCTGTGCCCGCGTGTCTGCCCAAAACCAAGCGCGGACCGGATCGGACTGCCGCGACGCAAGACGCGCCAGCACCAAGGCGAGAAGGCTCGGGAGGAGGAGGGCAGCCCCGATCAGCACGCCGGCGAGAAGCGCGAAGCCGCCAACGAGGCCCGGGTTCGTTCGCCACAAGACCAAGCCCACGACAAGCGCCGCGGCCCCAAGCCAGCGCTGGAGCGCGAGGCGGCGCGCCTCGGCCCCAAGCCAGGCAGTCGCGCCCACCGGTGCCAGAATGGAGAGCTGCCGCGCTTTCCAGAAGCTCGACGCCGCCGCGAGGAGGGCACCGGCAAGGCTGATTGCCAACCCGCCGAGCCACCAGAGGGGCGAGAGGCTGAGCGTCCCCGGCACTGGCGCGCCGTAAAGACCCCCAAGGCTCGCCGCGACATCGGGGAGGAGAGCGGCCGCCATTAGGTAGCCAAGCACAATCCCAATCGCACCGCCAAGCGTGGCAAGGAAGAGGAGCTCTAGGAGGAGTGCCCCGCTCAGCCTCCGTTCCGACACTCCAAGGGCACGGAGGGTGCGGAGAAGAGGGCGGCGCTGCTCGAAGGCGAGGCCGACGGTTGCGTTCACGATAAAGAGCCCCACCACAAAGGAGAGGAGGCCAAAGGCCGTGAGGTTAAGATGGAAGCTGTCCGTCAGGCTGCCAAGATCGGACTGGCCCGTCGGGGGCGTGAGGACTAGGCGGCCGTCCGTCACCGCGTCGATGGCGGGCAGATCGGGCTTTTGCGTGGGGGCGACGACAAGACGTGTGATCTCGTCGGCACGCCCAAGCCGATCCGCTGCATAGGCGATGTCGGCGAGAAGCGTATTGGCGGGCATCGCCTCGGCAACGGTGAGCGGGGGCAGGTCTGCCTCCGCGAGCGCTGCAACCGTGGCGGGCGACGCGAAGAGCTGCCATGGCGGCGCCAGGAAAGAGGTCAGCCCGTCGGCGCCTTGGACGAGGCCGGCGCCGACGGCTGCAGGCGGCAGGGTCAACGGATCGATCCCGATGAGCGTAACGGCGCGCCCATCGACCAGGATCGTGCCCTCGATCACCGGCGAGACACGCCAGCCCGCGTGGCGCAGCGCAATGTAGTCGTCAAGCGCGATAGGTCGGCCGCCGCGGGCTGTGATCTCGTCGAAAAGGTCTGCGCCGAGGAGGCTCTCGGCCCGATCGTAGCTGGCGCGCGCCTCTGCGTTCAGCGCTTGGACGCCAGCAAAAAGCGCCGTTGCGACAGCGAGGCCAATCAGAAGGCTGATGGCCTGGAACGGGCGCCGACGCCAGTGACCGATCAGCGTGCGCAGAACGAGCCAGAGCATCAGGCGGCCCGGTCGAGACGGCCTGCCGTCAGATGTCGCCTGGGCCCGATCATCGCGGCCAGACGCGGCGAGTGCGTCACGAAGAGGAGGGCGGTCTGCGTCTCCCGCACGAGCTCGAGCATCAGCGCGAGGACTGCGTCGCCCGTCGCCTCGTCGAGGTTCCCGGTCGGCTCGTCTGCGAGGAGCAGGGGCGGGCGCGCGGCCAGAGCCCGCGCGATGGCGACGCGCTGAGCCTGACCGCCCGAGATCTCCTCCGGATAGCGCGCAAGAAGGCCGTCGATCCCGAGCCGTCGCGCGATCTCGGCGTCCCAGGCCGCGTCATGGCGTCCGGCGAGGCGCGCCTGGAAGGCGATGTTCTCCGCCACCCGGATGGTTGGGATCAGGTTGAACTGCTGAAAGACGAGGGAGAGCTGCGTGCGCCGGAGGTCCGCCCGCCCGGGTTCATCAAGCGTGTGGACGTCGCGGCCCGAGATCCGGATCTCCCCCGCATCCGCGCTGTCGAGGGCTGCGATCAGGTGGAGGAGTGTGCTTTTGCCGGACCCGGATTCTCCAGTCAGGGCCAGCGCGGCGCCGGCGGCGAGATCGAGATTGATGTCATCGAGGACCGAGACCTCGCCATAGGACTTGCGTATCCCGCGCAGCTCCAGCACCGCGATCTCCCGACTGCTCTACGCGCGCAAAGATGGAGCGGCGGGGCGCGCCCGCAAGGGGCAAGGCGCCGCGGGCCCTAGGCGCGTTCGGCGACGAGGCGGGCGGCCTGTTTCGGTGCGAACTCGATTGCCGCGAGGATCGCGTCGATGGGCAACTTGTCGATGAGCTCGGGTGCACGGCTCAGCGCCGAGCCCCCGCCGATTGTCACGACATCGGCGTTGCGGGAGTCCTTCCGCAAGCGCGAGAGAATCTCGGCGCAGGCCGGCACGGCCTCGGTCCGGTTGATCGAGAGGCCGATCACGTCGATGTGCCGGCTTTGGAGGATGTCGCGCACGGCGCTCTCCGTCGCGGCCGGCAGGAACTCCACCTCCCATCCCGCGTGCTGGAAGAAGCGCGCGGCCATGGCGACGCCAAAAATGTGGCGCGCACCGGGCTCCGGGAACAGACAAATCGACCTAGCGCGGGGGAGAGCAGACGTGTCCCGGCTGAGATCCAGCGCTACGAAATGCATCAACCGCTGGAGCGTGCCGACCGCGAGCGTGGCATCCACGAATGAGATGCTGTCATCCTCCCAGAGCCGCCCGATTTTATCGGCAGCGCGCGCGAGAAGACCGAGTTGGAGGCGCTCAAAGGACATGCCGCTTTCTGCAAGCGTCTGCATCTCTTCGCGCGCCTGGTCTTCTCGCCCTTGGATGGCAAGAGCGGCGAGCGCGTCCGACGCGCCTTCTTCGGCATGCCACCTGTCGGTTGGAAACAGCACCGATTGCGTTGGGATCACCAAGCTTGGAACAATCTTGCGCTCCAGTATCCTGCGGATGCGAGGCCAGTGATCCCCACCGGTCGCCGACTGGCGGTCGGAAAGACTTAGCCGGTGGTCACCATCCGTGCTCACGGTCCAGACCTCGCTCAACGGTAGTTTGACCATACCAAAGCACACAGATTCGGCCAGCCCCGATTGGCGCGCTCGGTTGCGCTCAATCAACCCAGGGTGCAGAGTGGCGCCATCCTCGTCCCCCGCGCGGAGCAGCGCCGATGCGATTTCCCCTGATTTCCTTTGTTTTGATCGCCTTGGCTCTGGCCGGCCGGGCCGACGATCTGGTGCCGGAGCGGCGTATGGTCGCAGAGCGTAACACCGATTTTTATGGAGGAGATTTGCGCTCGATCTTCGACACAAGCGCCGATCTCTGTGTGGCGAGTTGCCTTGCGGATGGGCTGTGTCGTGCCATGACATACAATCAGAGGGCGAGTGCATGCTTCCTGAAATCGGACGTCACGGACCGCGTTCCTTACGAAGGTGCTCTCTCCATGCGGGTGGTCGAGGCACCGCCCTCGGTTCTTGCGATTGCTGAAACCCGCGCCGCAGCCGTCGCTCTGCCGCCGGCCCGTATCGCCTCGGCGCGGGCGCGCGCGGAAGGAATCGGCCGCGTGTTCCCGGACACGGGTATAGCCGCGGCTGCGCTTCGCGCGGATGCCGTCGCTAGGGCAGGGGACGCGCCCGCCGTCGCGCGGGATCTGGCGCTTGCGGCCGCTGCGCTGGAGGACCGGGCGGGGGATTGGCTGTTCGCCGCGGATCTCGCGGCGCGGGATCTTCGCGCTGAAGATCGCGCGCAGCGCCGGCGCGCGCGGGCCCTTGCGGCCGACGCAGCGCTCAATGCCTATTTGCGCGCTGAGAGCGACGCCCTCGCCGCGACCGCTCTTCTGACCTTGTCTGCGGCGCTTGAGGCGGACGGGGAGGGGCGCGCAACGATCGCCCTCCTCCGGGAGAGCTTTCGCCTTGATCCACGCGCTCCGACACAGGCAGCGCTCGAGCGTGCCGTCGGTCTCTACGGGTTTCGCGTGCTCGAGACCCGAGTTGAGAGCGACCTCGCCCTGCCACGGGTCTGTCTCCTTTTCTCAGAGCCACTCCGATCCGTCGGCTTCGACTACACTCCCTATCTGCGTCTGCCCGAGGGAGACTTCGCGGTCGAGACGGACGCGCGGGAGCTCTGCATTGCGGGCGTGGCGCACGGGGCCACAGTCGACGTGACCCTGCGCCAGGGATTGCCGTCCCTCTCAGGTGAGGTGTTGGCTGCCACGGTCACGCAGCAGGTCTACATCCGCGACCGCGCGCCCTCAGTCCGGTTTCCGGGGAGGGGGTACGTCCTGCCGCGCCGGCCCGATGCGACACTGCCCATTGTGACAGTGAACACCGAGGAGGTTGCTTTGGCCCTGCACCGGGTCCTCGACCGCAACCTCGTATCGGCCCTGCGCGATGACCTTCTCGACCGCCCGCTCCGCGCGTGGGAGGCTGCCGCCCTGTCCCGCGATCTGGGCGAGACGGTCTGGACCGGTCAGGCGGAAACGGCCGTTGAGCTCAACCGCGACGTGACGACCGCCCTGCCGATTGGCGAGGCCATCGGTACGGCAGCGCCGGGAGTGTATGCACTGACCGCTGAGGTGCCTGGCGCACCCGTTGCAACGCAATGGTTCCTGGTCTCCGATCTCGGACTGGCGGGTCTCTCCGGTCCCGACGGCGTGCACGGTTTTGTCCGCGGCCTCGACAACGCCCGGCCCCGCGCCGGCGTGACGGTTGAGCTCCTGGCGCGCAACAACGCGCGTCTTGGCACGGCGGAGACCGATGAGATGGGGCATGTCCTCTTTCCGGCGTCCGTCATCCGAGAGGCGGAGCCCGCTCTGCTCGTCGCGCGCACGGAGGACGACTATGTCTACCTCGATCTGACGGAGGCGGGCTTCGATCTTTCGGACCGGGGCGTTGCGGGCCGGGCGCCTCCCGGTCCGATCGATGTCTTTCTCGCGACCGAACGGGGCGCTTACCGCCCGGGTGAGCGGGTCCACGCGACAGTGCTCATGCGCGATGCACGAGCCGCGGCGATTGAGGGCATTCCGCTGACGGCGATCGTGACACGGCCCGATGGCGTGGCGTTCAACCGCCGCGTCCTCCGCGATGCCGGTGCCGGCGGGCGGGTCTTGGCCGTGGACCTGCCCCCAACCGCCCAGCGCGGGCGCTGGCGGATTGGGATCCATGCCGATCCGGAGGCGCCGCCAATCGCCACAGCAACAGTCCTGGTCGAGGACTTTGTGCCGGAACGGATCGATCATGTGATCGACTGGTCGGACGGCCCGCTCCGTCCCGGAGATGTGGCACGCATCGGGATCGCCGCTCGCTATCTCTACGGCGCGCCGGGCGCAGACCTGCAGATCGAGGGGGAGGTGCTCCTCCGCGCGACGGGGCGCCTCGATGCCCATCCAGGATACAGGTTCGGCCCGGCGAGCGCGGATCAGACGCCAAACGTCACCCCGCTCGATGCGCCTGGCACAACGGATGCCGAGGGGCGCGCGACGATCACGGTCACCCTTGGTGAAGCGCCCGACCCGTTGGCCCCCGCAACAGTTGAGGCCGTGCTCCGCCTTTCTGACGCGTCGCGCCGGCCTGTCGAGCGCCGTCTGCAGCGCCCGCTGACACCAACTGCGCCCCTGATCGGTGTTCGCCCGCTCTTTGACAGCGCGGCGCCTGAGGGTGGGACGGCCGCCTTCGACGTCATCGCCGTCGGACGCGACGGCGCGCGACGTGCGCTTCCCGCTGTCGACTGGACGCTCGAGCGGGTGCGCACGGACTACCAGTGGTACGAGATCGACGGGCGCTGGCAGTTCGAGCCGATCACGCGCCGGGAACGGGTGGGCGTTGGCGCGCTCGACCTCGTGGCAGACGAGATCGGTCGGATCGAGGCGCCGGTTGCTTGGGGGCGTTACGAGCTGACGCTCTCGTCCGAGGCGGATGGGTTTGCCGTCACGTCGCTGCCCTTCTCGGCCGGCTGGTACGCCGCCGGCGCGGGGAGCGAGACGCCGGATCGGCTGAGCGTGGCCTTGGACCGCGCGCGCTACGCCCCGGGCGAGACCGCAACGCTGCGCATCGACGCGGAGACGGAGGGTGAGGTCCTCGTGACCGTGATTGCGGGCGACGTGCTCGACATGATGGCGATCTCGGTGCCGGCAGGGGAAAGCGAGGTGATGCTCGACGTGACCGAGGCCTGGCGCCCCGGCGCCTACGTGACCGCAACCCTGGTGCGCCCGGCCGATGCCGGCGCGAAGCGGGGACCCGAGCGCGCGCTCGGCCTCGCCTGGGCAGGGCTCGAGCCCGGTCCGGCGCGGCTTGGGGCGACGCTTGCGGTTCCCGATGTGGTCTCGCCGCGGAGCCCGCTGCCGATTGCGCTCACACCCACGGGCCTCACCGATGGGGAGACGGTCTTTGCAACGATCGCAGCCGTCGACGTCGGCATACTCAACCTGACTGGGCATGAGGCGCCCAACCCGGAGGCACACTACCTGGGCCAACGCCGCC
>JBCCWM010000118.1:0-11717 GCA_039193505.1 Pseudomonadota bacterium
CCCCCGCTCTTCCAAAACCTTGACTGTCATACGAGCCTCGCCGTCCGACCGGCCCAGCCTCCGCCCCCGAGGCCTTCTGCCCGGGAGCGTCCTGACCGAAGACCACACCCCGCAAAACCGAATGTCCCCTCAGCCCCTCACCCGCATGTCGCCTTACAATCCCAGCGGAACATTGTCGATATCGCGTTTGAGCGGCATCGACGCGACATTGAGGCCGCTCAATTCTCGGTGCCGGTGGACCTTCGGATGCTGGCCGGCAGGCTGGGCCTCGTCATCGAGTTTCGGGATCTCGGAGACAACAAGCGCGGTCACTATGTGCCGCCGGAACCGACGGGTGCATCAGGTCGGGTGGTGGTGAACACACGCCTCTCTCGCTCGGAGCAGAACTATACGCTAGCGCACGAAATATCTCACCACATTTTGGGAGACGGCCCGAGTGATCGTGCGTTGCCCATAAAAGCGCGCTCGGCACATGAACGCCAGGTGGACAGTTTGGCGGCCCGCATCCTGCTCCCGCGGCATCGCTTTCTGAGAGCCGTGAAGGCAGGCCAATCCGACCGCAAAATCGCGACGGAGTTCGACTGCTCCGAGAAGGCTGCGCACCTGCGCCGCCGCGAGCTTGAGCGAGGCGAGGCGTGAGCACCGGCCGGCCTAGCCGGGCGCGGCGCCCTCGGCGCGCAGTCGTCGGATCCGGGCGCGTTCGGCGGGGCCGCCACCGCTGACCTCCGGTGAGCTTGGGGCCGGGTCGGTTGGCAGGTGGCCCACCAGCCCGGGCAGGGTCGCGGCGGCATCGCCCTCTGCGTCGCCATCGGCCAAGAGGTTGCGATGCTCGAACGGGTCGCTCGTGTGGTCGTAAAGCTCACGCCCCCCGCCCCAATACTGGGTGAGGCGCCAGCGCGCCGACCGCACCGAGAACGCCAACCGGTCCGTGCCGAGCCCGAAGGCCGGATACCCCCAGACGGAGACCGCCACGGCCGCTTGGTCCACGTCTCCCTCGAGCGCGGGGGTGAGGTCGCGCCCGTCGAGCGGACGCTTCGGCGCCGCGCCCGCGTGCGCGAGGAGCGTTGGCATCAGGTCCATGTTGGTCACGGGCTGTCCGATCCGGCGGGGCGAGATGCCGGGCCCTGCGATCATGATCGGGATCCGCAGCGCCCGCTCCCACAAGGTGAACTTCCGAAAGGCGAGTTTTTCGCCGAACTGCCAGCCATGGTCGGACCAGAGAACCACCGTCGTATCGGCCATCAGCCCGCTCGCCTCGAGGGCCGCGAGGACACGGCCCAGAACCTCGTCGGCGTAAGAAACCGATGCAAGATAGGCCCGGAGATAGGCGTTCACCGCCTGGTGGGTGTGGAGCGCGCGGCCAATCGACCAGTTGGTCTTGATGAAGCGCCGCGCGCCCTTCGGCAGGCGCTCAAACTCCGACAGATCGTCGGGATCGTAGACGCCCTTCAGACCGGGCGGCGGCGCCACGCGGGCCGGCAAGCTGTCAAAGTGCCGGCGGGGCGCCAGGAACGGCAGATGGGGGCGGTAGATGCCAAGCGCCCAGAACCGCCCCGAGACGCCCGGCCGCATCTCTGCGATCAGCCGGTCGGCAATTCTGTCGTCATGAAGGGGGGCCTCAGGGTCGACCGGACCGAAATCGTCGCCCGGACGCACGACACCCGATTGCACCAACTCCGACACGGGCGGATGGCGGTCGAGGGGTTCGTCCACCCAACAATCCCAGTCATCCGCGTCGATCTTGCCGTGAAAGACCTTGCCTGCCCCCCAGGTCGCATAGCCCGCATCCCTCATGTGACCGACGAGGGACAGCCGCTCTCCCTCTGGGTGAGCGGCGCGCCAGTCATGGGCATTTCCGTAGATCCCCGTCCGCCAGGGCGCCATCCCGAAGAGCGCAGCACTCCGCGAGGGGGAACAGGCGGGCACGGTCGCATATGCCCTGTCGAACACGGCAGAGCGCGCAGCGAGGCGCGAGAGGGTCGGGGTCAACGCGTCTGGGTGCCCGCCGAGCGGCTCGATAAAGTCGTTGAGATCCTCGATCGAGACAAAGAGAACGTTCCGCATCGGCCCTCCGACAGCCCCTCGAGCGCTCCTACCACGCGGGCTCTGCGAGGGCGAGCGTGCTCAGGGTCGGATCATGTGCGGGCGGTGGACCGGCGCATTGTCGGCGATGGGGATGTGGATGTCGTTCATCGGGCCGCTGACGGCGTTCTCGGTGCCGGTGACTTTGCCATGGACCTGACCGTAGCAGTCGAGCGTCTTCCCAAGCGAGCTCCGGTCCGGTCCCCAGTAGATCCGGGCCACCCAACCGGCGCCGGCATAGTTCTGCATCCGGGCCAGCAGACTGTTGTCGCTGGCAATGCCGGCCTCCGCATTGTGAAACCGCACCTCGAGCGTCGCGTGTCTGACGACATCGACCACCAACTCCACGACGCGTCCGGTCCCCGACCGGCTCCTCGGGTCGACGATCACGCGCCCGTAGACCCGCATCTCGTCATCGCCGATCCGGATCCGCGCGGGCAGGCCCTGCTGGGCCAATTGCTCCTTGATGACGCTGTGGGGCCGGAGACAGTCGAGCCGCGGAAAGATCGCGCTGTAGAGCCGGTTCGCGAGGTCCTTGTCGCACGGCACGATATGATCGGCATAGGTCTGAGGCGCGGCGCGGTCGTACTCGCCCCGCGGGATCTTGACCGTGTTGAAGCCCTCTTTGTGAAAGCGGTCCTCAACGCGCCAACTGTACTGGCGCCCGACATCGCACCCATACTCGACAAACTGCCGGACCCGGCTCGCGTGGCGAAGGGCATCGGCCGGGATCAGTGCCAGGAGCTGACCAAGGTCGATGGCATCGGCGCGCTGACGGGTGGCGAGCTTGGCGCCGTTGACGCCGTGGACCAGGGCCTCGAACGCCGCGATGGTCGGCGTGTCGGCGGACCCGCGCGCCTCATCCATCTGGCGCAGGAGCGCGGCATCCCGAACCATGTCGCCGATTGCATCGCGGAGCACGATGTCCGCCGTGGGCAGCGGCCAGGGATCGTAGAGGCGCTTCAGCCGCGTCTGAAACACATCCCTCAGCTCGGGCGCGCGCGCGAGGGCCGTTGCGAGCTGCTCGAGCGTCGGGTCGGGATCCCACGTCGCCACAGCGAGGAGCCCGTCGAGGTTCCGCGCCTCAGGAAGGCCCGGGAAAGCGGTCTCGAGCCGCCGGCGTTGCAGCCGCGCTGTGGGCGCAATCGCCTTGTTGACTGCTGCGCGGGCTTGGACGCCGGTTTGGATCGCGCCGCCCGCAATCGCGATCCTGAGCTCCGGCAAGTCGGACACCGTGATGCCATCGGGCAGGAGCGCCTGCAGCCGCCGCCTTGCATCGCTGCCCGTGACGACGCGGTCCCCTTCGACAATCGACAGATTCGACCAGTTCCAGTTCATCCTTGCGCCCTCCAACGCTGCCGCGCGGAGGCTACGCAGTCCGGGTGAGCGGCGCATCCGGTCTTTGGACAAGGAGGCGGGGAATGACACACTTCGACAACGGCTTGCGGCACACTCTTGCCGTTTCGGGATGCATCGGCCTAGACACTCGTGTGATTGAGGAGGTCTCCATGGCTCGCATTGCACTCGTCGCCTGTCTGTTCGCTCTCGCTGGATGCGGCGTGCCGCTCGTGCCCATCATCTGAGGGCGCTTCGGCGATCACATGCGCGAAGGAGCCTGAGACGCTGCCCCGGCGGTGTCCCACGGGCGGCAGCGTCACGCCATCGGCGTCCTCAACCTCAAAGAGCCGCGCAGCCGGGCCCTCCTCAACCACAGTTGCGTAGTGGAACTCGTGACCTCGGAGCGGTGCTTTGAATGGACCGCCGAGGGGGGTGAGGCGCCGGTAGCCGAGGCTCAGACGACGCTCAGCAAAGCTTGTGGTGACAGGCAGGAGGCCCAGCATCTCATGCGCGGCACCAGTTCCATCCACGAGCCTGTCGCCGAGGACCATGTACCCGCCGCATTCGCCATAGATCGGCACCCCGCGCGCCGCCGCCCGCAGCATCCCGGCGCGAAACTGCGGCGAGGATGACAGCCGCGTGGCATGGAGCTCAGGATACCCGCCCGGCAGAAAGATCGCGTCAGCCTCCGGCGACGGCGGCTCATCGGCGAGCGGTGAGAACGGCTCGGCGCCCCAGTCGAGATGCGGATAGGCGAACACAAAGGCGGCGTCCTGCGCCACGGCCACGCGCGCGCCCGGTAGGCGCGGCAGCCAAAGCGGCCGATCGGGCGCAGGCGCCAGACGGCCCGCAGCGCCCACCACACGCTCCAAATCGACGCCGCCGCACACCAAATCCGCAGCCCGCTCAATGAGATCGTCGCTCGCCGCGAGCTCAGTGGCCGGCACCAGCCCGAGATGGCGTTCCGGGACTGCCACATCCGCCGCGCGGGGCACGCGACCCAGAACCGGGATGCCGGCTCGCTCGAACCCGGCCTCCACCAAAGAGGCATGCCGATCCGACGCGATCCGGTTCAGGATCACGCCCGCAAGCGTGAGATCTGGCCGCACCGCCCGCAAGCCGACCGCCGCAAGCGCCGCCGAGGGGCCAGCGCGGGCGGCATCCACCACCAGGATCAGCGGCAGACCGAGACACTCGGACAGATCCGCGGCCGACCCGGCGCCGAGGCGTCCCGCGCCGTCGAGAACGCCCATCGCCCCCTCAACCAGCACCAAGCTGCCAGGCTGTCGCGCCGCCAGGCAGCGGAGCGTCCCCGGCATCATCGCCCAGGCATCGAGATTGACCGACGCAACGCCGGCGGCCCGTGTGTGGTAGGTCGGGTCGATGTAATCCGGTCCGCTCTTCGCGCCGGCGACCGCGTGCCCGGCCCGGCGGAGCGCACGAAGAAGGCCAAGCGTCACCAGCGTTTTTCCGGCCCCAGAGGACGGTGCCGCAAGGACCAGCCCGTGGGTCGCCATCACGCGCTCTGCCGCTGGCCCCGCGTCCCGAGCGGATCGAGCGCGCGAGGTGCCGCGCCGCCAAGTTGCGCCATCCAGTCAAGCGTCTGGCGCAGCAGGACCACGCGCCCGACGCAGACCACGGCTGGCGGCGCAATCCCCTCGGCAACGACATCCGCCGCCGCCGCGCCGAGCGTCGTCTCGAGAACCCGAGCCTCCGGCAACGTGCCCTTCGAGACAACCGCGACGGGCTCACTTGGATCGCGCCCCGCGGCGATCAAGCGCTCGGCAATCGTGCCGAGATGCTTGATCGCCATGTACATCACAATCACCGGGGAGGACCGGGCGAGGGCGTCCCACTCGATTGCCGCAGGCGCAAGGCCCGTGTGATCGTGCCCAGTGAGGAAAGTGAGCGTCTGGTTGACGTCACGATGCGTCGCCGGGATGCCCGCCTCGGCCAAAGCGCCGAGCGCCGCCGTGATCCCGGGCGTCACGCGAAACGAAATGCCCGCCTCCACCAGCGCTTGTGCCTCCTCCCCGCCGCGGCCAAACACAAAGGGGTCGCCGCCTTTGAGGCGGAGGACCCGCGCGCCGCTTCGCGCCAACTCGATCAGGCGGAGCGAGATCGCTGCCTGTTTGGGCGACGGGCGCCCTCCCCGCTTGCCGGCAAACTCAAGCCGCGCCCCTGGCCGGCGCCAGTCGAGGATCCGCGGATCGACGAGGGCATCGTAGACCACGACATCGGCCTGGCGCAGCGCGTTGAGACCATGAAGCGTGAACAGCCCCGGATCGCCGGGACCGGCCCCAACGAGCCAGACGAGACCGGGTGGGAACTCCGGCCAATCGCCGTCAGGGAGAGGGGTGTGCCACATGCCGGCACTCTAAGCCCGCGCCCAGGGCGTGGCGAGGCGCAAATGCGCCGCAAGAGACGCCCTTTGCGGCGCGCTCGATCGGACCTCGCTGGTGGATCGACCCCAACGCTTGGACCCCTCTTGAGCGGGCGGCGATGATGGCGTCCGGATCGGCTTGCCATATCAAGGGTTTGACCTGCGTGGCGTTGTGCTCGGCGATGAAGCGGTTGATGGCCGCCCGCAGGTCGACGACGGAATGGAAGACACTGTGCTTCAGCCTGCACCGGGTGAGCTCGGCGAAGAAGCACTCGACGGCAATGGGCCACGAGCGCGAGGTCGGCGAGACATGGACCGTCCAGCGCGCGTGGCGCTCGAGCCAGCGGCGCACCTCAGGTGCCTTCTGCGACGAGACGGTGTCGCGGATCGCGTGGACCACTTTTCCGGCGGGGATCTCGCGCTCGAGGGCGTTCAGGAACCGGATGAACGCCCGATGGCGGTGGCGCACCATATTCCGCCCGGTGACGGTGCCCTCGAGCCCGTTCAGCGCGGCGAAGAGCGTGGTCGTGCCGTGGCGTTTGTCATGCTGCCGAGGCGCCCCGTCTTCATCGCCAGGCCGGGCCGGGTGCGGTCGAGCGCGTCGATCTGGTTCGCCCACTTTCTCGGACGGATCGCGATCGCAGGCTCACTCTCATAGACCGAGAGAACAACGGCGTGGGCCGACGGGTTCACGAAGAGCCCGACGATATCGACGCGCTTCTCGGCGAAGGCCGGGTGCTTCGAGAGCTTGAAGCTCCGCCAGCAGTGGGGCGCGAGGTCACGCGCTTTCCAGATCCTCTGCACCGTCGAGACCGCGAGCCCGGCCGTCTTGGCCATGACGCGGGCGGTCCAGTGGGGCGCCTCCGGTGGGGTCAGACGGACGATCTCTGCGGCACGGTCCTGAGCGACAGGCGTCTTGCCCGGCGGCCGCGTCCGGTCGCGGAGCAGCCCGTCGATACCCTCCGCCATGAACCGCTCCTGCCAGCGCCAGACGCATGTCTTCGAGACGCCGGTCGCCCGCATGACCGCGGCGGTGCCAACCCCGTCATCGGTGAGGAGCACAATCCGCGCCCGCCAGACATGCATCTGTGCGCTCTTGCGATCCGCGACGATGGCCGCGAGCCGCCGACGATCGGCGGGCGAGACCGAGATGGACGCTCCACCACGCATGACTCACGCTTGCGCTGCCCGCAGATCAAGGCACGCCGAAAACGGACCCTCCCGCATCGGTCAATCCGCGAGCCGTGAGTGTTGGAGACAGGTGGCATTGTCGCCGCGGAGCTGACCGAGAAGCGCCCGTCCTCGTTCCTCGTCGGCATCTTCCGGCGCGGGCAGATGGACGATAGTACTCAGAGCATGGCGGCGCGCGGCGAGACGGATCTGAGGACGGGCTTCACCACCGGGGCCTGCGCGACGGCGGCGGCCAAAGCGGCGGCGTCGGCGCTCCGTGACGGGCGGTTCGAGCCGCGTGTCACGATCACGCTGCCACGAGGGGAACGGCCGAGCTTCGAGCTGGTCGAGACGGCGCTTGGCCCGGGATGGGCACGCGCGGCGGTGCAGAAAGACGCAGGCGACGATCCCGATGTGACCCATGGTGCGCTGATCCAAGCGACTGTGCGTCACGCGCTCCAGGGGACGGGTCTTTGCCTCTTGGCGGGAGAAGGCGTGGGCACGGTCACCCGACCGGGTCTGCCCGTGCCGCCCGGCGCGCCCGCGATCAATCCGGTGCCGCGGCGGATGATCACAGAGGCTGTGCGGGCCATCGCACCCGACCTCGATCTCGAAGTCGAGATCTCGGTCCCGGGCGGCGCAGCGCTTGCGACCCGAACCTGGAACCCGCGCCTCGGGATCGAGGGCGGGCTCTCGATCCTCGGAACGACCGGCATCGTCAAGCCCTACAGCTGTGCCGCCTGGATCGCCTCGATCCACCGGGGGATCGACGTGGCCCGGGCGGGCAGCGTGGCCCACGCTGCGGCAAGCACCGGCTCAACATCCGAGACTGTGGTGCAGCACCACTACGCGCTCCCCGATCATGCCCTTCTCGACATGGGGGATTTCGCAGGTGGCCTGCTCAAGTACCTCCGCCGCCACCCTTTGCCGCGTCTGACCATCGCGGGGGGGTTCGGCAAGCTGACCAAGCTCGCCCAAGGCGCGGTCGACCTCCACTCGGCGCGAAGCCAGGTCGATTTCGACCGCCTGGCCGCCCGCGCCGAGGGGCTCGCAGACCCTGGCGCAGTCGGGTCCGCAAACACAGCGCAACAGGCATTGGAGATCGCAGGACCCGAGCTCGCCGCTCGGATCGCAGCCGATGCCAAGGCAGCGGCCCGCGTGCTCCTTGCCGGCGCGCCAGTGCGCGTCGATGTCATGGTTGTCGACCGCCAGGGGCGGATCGCAGCCGACACCGCCGCGCCATGACACCGACCTTGGCCAGCGACATGCCTGGCGACGGCTGTCGGCGAGCTGCCCACGACGACGCCCGGAGCGGCCAGATGTCACGTCCGACCCCCAACACTTTGTGCGAACGCGTGGTCGATGCATCGCGTCGGCCGACCGCGCCGGCGCGGACCACTCATGCCTCACTCAGGACCAGCGAGGATCCGCGCCCGCTCCCCGCGCCGATGTGTCCGCGACCGCTGCGCGCTCCCGGATGCTCCAGAACGGCTTGGGCTGGATCGGATGCAGGATCGCCCCCAGCCAGGGGGGACACCTGTCGCAGAGTTGGCCCGCGCCCCCGCTCCAGTCGGATGTTCTTCATCCATCGCGCGACGGCTTGGCCCGCGACAGCCGCAGCAACCACGCCATGACACGAGCGCCAATCGCGCTCCTCGCCGGCACGGAAGAGGCCCGGCTGGCCGCCGCCGCCCTGCGTCTGCAGGGACGCCGTGTCATTGCGTCGCTTGCCGGGGCCACGCGGGCGCCTCTCAAGCTCGGTGTGGCGACACGCATCGGCGGGTTCGGCGGCGTGGATGGGCTCACCGAGTGGCTCCGCGCCGCAGAGATCTGCGCCCTTCTCGACGCCACGCACCCCTTTGCGACCGAGATCTCAGCCAATGCAACGAGCGCTGCCGCAGCAGCCGAATGCCCGGCGCTGGCCCTGCGCCGCCCCCCCTGGCAGCCGGGTCCAAACGATGTGTGGGACGTTGTTCCGGACCTCGAGCGTGGAGTGGACGCGCTGCCCACCGGTGCACGCGCGTTTCTGGCGCTTGGCAGCGGCGGCCACGCGCCCTTCTTAAGGCGCAAGGATGTCGCCCTCACGCTTCGCGCCCTCGCTCGGCCGCCGGGATTGCCACGCCATGTCAGCCTCTTGGAGACCCCGCCATCTCACAGCCGTGCGGATGAGGTTGAGACGTTGCGGCGTCTTGGCATCACACATCTTGTGGCCCGCAATGCCGGTGGCCGCTTGGGGCGGGCGAAGATCGATGCGGCCCGATCTCTCGGTCTGCCAGTGATCATGATCGACCGCCCGCCGCCACCCGCGATGCCGTCGGTGCCGACCGTTGAGGCTGCGCTCACTTGGCTCGCAGCAACGATCGACGGCGCTTGACACCTGCGCTGTCGCCCTGCGATGACAGATGCACGAGGTTCCCACGGGTTGGTCGTTCGCCGCCCAGGGATCAAAAGGGAACGGAGACGTGGCCGACCCATACAGGGGGCCGCGAAACCCGGCCGCCCCCGCGACTGTCAGCGGAGAGCGGACATGCAACCGCCACTGGGCACTGCCTGGGAAGGCGCATGTCAGCAGCGACCCGCGAGCCAGGAGACCTGCCTCGGACGCGTGAGACCAACGCCGTCGGGTGTGACGGCCAGGGAGACAGACCATGCATATCGAACCCGGCTCTGTCGCCGGCGCAAAGGCAGTGCGCGAGCACGCCTCGGCGGCAAGCGGCTCCGGCCCCATCCACGTCGCAAGGCAGAAGGCCCAGAGGGGCGCCCCTCCACTCGCAACTGCCGGCACCGCGACGGCCACCTGCCTTCTGCTTGCCCCGCACCTGCCGCCCAGCGGTGTGTCTGAAACGCAAGCGATCCTCGGCATCACACTCCAAGCGTTCGGTGTCACAAGCGCACCCGCAGCGGGCCTTTTCGATCGAGGTGCCGAGGCGCTCCCATCGACAAACATCGCCGATCGTCCAAAGCAAAGGGTGGAACCGCACGCGATCGCCTGCGGCGGCCGGACCACGCCGGGCCCAGGCCATCCCGGGACACCCTCGATCCCAAAGGCGGTTGGCCCCGTCGCGCAGCGCACGCCTCTTACGCAGCGAGCCGGCGTCGCCGCAAACCGTATCCCGGACCGCGCAAGAGCCCCTTGGGTCAGTGTCGCCGATCCGCCTCTCGCTCCGCCAGCCCAACCGCTCGACCGCACTCGGCTCGCCAACACCACCGAAAGGGACGCGCAATGACGCAAAAAATCCCAGCAACCGTCGTGACCGGGTTTCTTGGCGCGGGCAAGACAACCCTGATCCGCCACCTCCTCGAAAACGCGGCAGGGCGACGGATTGCACTCATCATCAATGAGTTCGGCGACCTCGGTGTCGACGGCGAAATCCTGAAGGGCTGCGGCATCGAGGCCTGCTCCGAAGAGGACGTGGTCGAGCTCTCCAATGGCTGCCTCTGCTGCACGGTGGCCGAGGATTTCGTGCCAGCAATCGAAGCGCTCCTCGCACGCAGCGAGCCGCCTGAGCACATCGTGATCGAAACCTCCGGGCTCGCCCTGCCGCAACCGCTTGTCCAGGCCTTTGCCTGGCCCGAGATCCGAACGCGGGTCACTGTCGACGGCGTCGTTGCGGTCGTCGACGGACCGGCGGTCGCCGCCGGCCGCTTCGCCGCAGATCCGGGCGCCGTCGCGCACCAGCGGGCCTCGGACGACGCGCTCGATCACGAGGCGCCGCTTCACGAGCTCTTCGAGGATCAAATCGCAGCAGCGGACCTCATTCTGGTCAACAAGGCCGATCTCATGGCCAAAGACGACGCCGAGGCCCTCGCCGCCCATCTCGCCGCGCGGGCGCGCCCCGGCGTTCGGTCCCGCATCACATCTCGGGCCGTGGTCGACCCACGCATCCTCCTCGGTCTCGGCATCGGCGCGGAGACAGATCTCGCAGCCCGCCATGGCCACCACCACCACGACACGGATCACCCGCACGACCACGACGACTTCCAAAGCGCAGTGATCGACGTGCCGGAACGCGCAGATGCCGAGGCGTTCGTCGCAGGGCTGCAGCGCGCGATCGCCGCCCAGGACATTCTCCGGGTCAAGGGCTTTGCGGCGATCGAAGGCCGTGCGATGCGGCTTCTGGTGCAGGCCGTGGGCCCTCGGATCGACACGCACCACGACCGCCCGTTCCGCCCGGATGAGCCGCGCCGAACCCGCCTCGTGGTCATCGCCGAAACGGGCTTCGATCCCAAGTCCTTCGCCGACACGCTGCTGGCCGCCTCGGAACCGGTTGCATGAACCGCGCACACCGCGCCGCACCGCACCCCCCCGACCCCTCCAGCACCGATTTGGCGGGCGGCCGCTGCGGCCATCTGCACGGACCCTCTCGGCTCACATGCCATGGTCTCGCGACCCGCACGATCCCGGGCGGTGACCTCTCGCAAGCCTCGCCCCGGATCGTGTCGCAGACCGCCGCCCGCCCGCGCGCCCTGGCCAGAGGCCCATACAGCCGCGCCTGGCCGCGCACCGGCACCCACCACATCGGACCCCGTTTGGGGCGGCCCGGTGCGACGAGGCGGCCCGGAGGGTCGCCGAGGAGCGCCGCTGCCAGAGCGGCGGGCTGATGCACCTCCTCGCCGCCGATGTCGGAGCAGTGCAGGACGGGTCGGAGCCCGTCGACCCTGGGCAGAGCCCGGCCGATCTCATCCTGCTCACCGCGGCAGACACCGAGATCGCCCTCCTCGCCGGCGCCCATCGCGCCCTCGG
>JBCCWM010000119.1:0-11625 GCA_039193505.1 Pseudomonadota bacterium
CTCTGTCCAAGACCTTCAGGCTGCGATCAACCGGTTCATCGCCGACCACACCGCGACCGAGGCCAACCCCGTCGTCCGGCGCGCCGATCCCGACGAGATCATCGCCGCTCGAGCCCGAGGGGTCCAAGCGTTGGAGGCACTTCACTAGGCGTGCCGGGGGCCGTGAGAGCGAGCACGATCCCGACGCCGTCGCGCGGTCAGCGTTCCCCCAAAGACGAAGACGCCGAGACGCGTCATGAAGACGATTGTCAGGACGGAGTAGCAGATCCCGACCGCAGCCAGCGTCATGTGGCGCATCGCAATCCCGACCCCTGAGGCCATGTAACAGAGGAGCCGGCCGGCAAACCTCGGGCTCTGCGACCAGCTCGGGGCGAGCGTGGTGTTCTTCAGCTTCCAGTCGCCGACCACTGTGACGCCGGCAATGGCAACAAAGGTCAAAACGACGGATACGCTCATGCCAAAGATCCTCCCGCCAGAGGCTATCGGCGATGCGGTGTCTTGGATGTGTCGAAAGAAACATCTGTCGGCCATCCCGGCGTGAGTTCGGCGCGGAGAAGGGCGATCGGGTGTGCCCGGAGGCTGAGGCGCATCGCGGCGTAATCCTCCACCACCTCTTCGCCGAGGGTCATCGGCGGCAGCGCGACGGGCGGATCCTCTGCCCCCTCGCCCTCAAGGTTTTGCGCGAAAAGGGGGAGCGGCGCCTCGCCCTTCACGGCCTCAGCCTGCCAGAGCGCCTCGCGTCGGGTGAGGCCGAGGGAGGCAAAGGCGTCGGCCTCGGCGAGGCGGGCAAGGCTCCGCGGGTGGACGCCGGCGCGGCGCCAGACATCCTCCACGTTTCGATAGCCGTTGGCGCGCGCGGCGGCGATCCAGGCGGCCTCCTCCTCGCGCATGGATTTGAGCTGGCGGACCCCGAGGCGGAGGGCGAGACCACCGCGCCCGTCGGGCTCCAGCACGTTGTTCCAATAGCTCGCGTTGATGTCGATCGGGCGCACCTCCACCCCGTGCTCGCGCGCATCGCGGACGATCTGGGCGGGGGCGTAGAAGCCCATGGGCTGAGAGTTGAGAAGCGCGCAGGCGAAGACGGCCGGATGGTGGCACTTGATCCAGGCCGACGCATAAACAAGGAGCGCGAAGGAGGCCGCGTGGCTTTCCGGGAAGCCGTACTCGCCGAAGCCCTCGATCTGACTGAAGCAACGCTCGGCGAAGTCGCCGGGGTAGCCGTTCGCGGCCATGCCCTTCAGGAAGCGCTCGCGGAAGAGGTGGATCGTGCCCGATTTCTTGAAGGTGGCGAGCGCCCGACGGAGGCGGTCGGCCTCGTCGGGCGAAAAGCCAGCGCCGAGGATTGCGATCTGCATTGCCTGCTCTTGAAAAAGCGGCACGCCGAGTGTCTTGCCGAGCACGTCGCCGAGGGCGTCCGATGGGAACTCCACTTTTTCCTCGCCGCGGCGTCGGCGGAGATAGGGGTGGACCATGTCGCCCTGGATAGGTCCGGGCCGGATGATTGCGACCTCGATGACCAGATCGTAGAAGGTCCGGGGACGCATCCGGGGCAGGAAGTTCATCTGCGCGCGGCTTTCGACCTGGAAGACCCCGACCGAATCGGCGCGGCAGAGCATGTCGTAGGTCGTCGGATCCTCCGGCGGCAGGGTTGCCAGCGTGTAGTCGAGGCCGAGATGCGCCTCGAGGAGGTCGAAGGACTTGCGCAGGCACGAGAGCATGCCGAGCGCCAGCACGTCGACCTTGAGGATGCCGAGCGCGTCGATGTCGTCCTTGTCCCAGCAGATCACCGTGCGCCCCTCCATCGCGGCGTTCTCGATCGGGACCAGGCGGTCGAGCCGGCCATCGGTCATCACGAAGCCGCCGACATGTTGGGAGAGGTGGCGCGGAAAGCCGCGGATCTGGTCGACGAGGTCGAGGGTTTGGGCGAGGCGGCGGTCTGTCGGGTCGAGCCCGATCTCCTTCAACCGCTCCGGCGTGACGCCGGCCGATCCCCACCCCCAGATCTGGGAGGACATGGTGGCGATCACGTCCTCGGAGAGGCCCATGGCCTTGCCGACCTCGCGGATGGCGCGCTTGCCTCGGTAGTGGATGACGGTGGCGCAAATGCCTGCACGCGCCCGCCCGTATTTCTTGTAGATGTACTGGATGACCTCTTCGCGGCGCTCATGCTCGAAATCGACATCGATGTCGGGGGGCTCGTCGCGGGCCTCGGAAACGAAGCGCTCGAAGACCATCGTGCCGATCTCGGGGCTGACCGAAGTGATGCCGAGGGCGAAGCAGACGACGGAGTTCGCGGCGGAGCCTCTGCCCTGGCAGAGGATCGCGCGGGAACGGGCGAAGGCCACGACGTCCTGAACGGTCAGGAAATAGGGCGCGTAGGCGAGCTTGCCGATGAGGGCGAGCTCGTGGGCGGCCTTCCTGGCGGTGTCCGCGGGAACGCCGTCGGGGTAGCGCCAGCGCAGGCCCTCCCGGGTCAGACGCTCGAGGCGGATTTGTGGCGGCTCACCGGCCATGACTTCTGCGGGGTACTCGTAGCGAAGGCTTGTGAGGTCGAATTGGCAGCGCTCTGCGATCTCGCCCGAGCGGTGGACGGCGTCCTCGTGACCCTCGAAGAGGCGGAGCATCTCAGCTTCGGTGCGGAGGCGGCGCTCAGCGTTCGGTTGCGCGCGGCGGCCGAGGGTCTCGATCGTGAGGCCCTCGCGGATGCAGGTCAGGATGTCGACGAGGCGGCGGCGGGCGCCGTGGTGCATGATCGGCTCGGCGCTGGCGACGAGGGGGACGTGGAGCTCGGTCGCTTGGGCGGCGAGGGCGCTGATCAGCGCGCCGTCATTGCCGTCGTAGCGCGGGGCGGCGAGGAGGTGGACCTTGTCGGGGAAGCGCCGCGTCAGGCGTTGCGCTTGGTGCAGCCATCCGCCCGCGGCGCGGTCCGGAGGGTGCGCTGCGTGGAGGAGGAGGATGAGGCCGGTGCCGAGTTCCTCGAGATCGGGGAGGGTGAGGTGGCAGTCGCCTTTGGGACCCTTGCAGCGGCCGCGGGTCAGAAGCTCGGAGAGGTTGCCCCAGGCGGCGCGGTCCATGGGGAGGGCGGTGGCCTCGAGCCCGCTGTCGAGGCAGAGGCGTGCCGCCGGCAAGAGGCGGGGCACCCGCGTGTCGGGGGCGAGGTCGAGACCGAGGGTCGCGAGAGTGTCTTCGTCGCCGGACCGGGCTGCCTCGACGGCGCGCGCGATCTGGCGGAGCTCCGAATGGGCGCGCACAATGCCGGCGACCGAGTTGCGGTCGGCGATGGCGAGCGCCGGCAGGTCGAAGAGCGCTGCTCGGAGGGCATATTCCTCCGGGTGACTGCCCCCGGTGAGGAAGGAGAAGTTGGAGGTTGCCGAGAGTTCAGCGAAAGCCATGGGTCCCCGAGCGTTGTCCGGAGACCAGGTTAGTTCACATTTGTTCCGGCCGAAAGGCCCTCACTTGACGTCGGCAACAACCAAATCGTCGCTGCAGCCGTGGCAGATTGCGACGCGTTTTGCGACCTCGACCGTCCCGAAGCGGCTGTCCACCACATATGTCGTGCCCGTCGTTGCAACCAGATGGCCCGTGATGGCGATCGGGGTCGCATCGAGTTTCAACGTGACAAAGGGGGTGTCTGCGGATGCGGGCACGGCGATGAGGGCAAGGGCTGCCGCGGCAAGGCGGAGCCGGAAGGACATCACAGGGTTCATCATGACAAATCCACTCTTTACCATGCCGTGCTACCTTGAGTTTGTGGCAAAAGAATAGCTTGGGCTGTTGCTCCGATGAGAGAGTTTTGGCCAAATTTTAGAGGATCTGCAACTGACGCGTTAGAGCCTGGTTAACGCCGAGGCCGAGTGTCACGCAAATGTCCCGTGCACAAACCACCCGCCTGACTGGGCCGATCCGCGGACCTCGAAGAGCCAGAGCCGAGCGCCGTCCGCGGTCTCGACCCGCCAGTAGTCGCGCGGCCCGCTGCGCCAAGCCGGATCGTCGAGCCACCATTCCGGGGCCAGCCGCTCCGGTCCGGCCGCGCTGGCCGTTTGGTGATCCCGACGCCGCCAGCGGAAGGCGGCGGGGGGTGCTGTGGCGGCAATCGGCGTGATCCGCTCCGGCGCGAAGACGCGGAGCGGTCGGGCGCCGCTGCGCATCGGCCAGGCCTCGGCGGGTGCGCTGAAGGCGGCGGCCATGACCGTTGCGGCCCGCTCGGGGATGTGGCTGTCGGCGGGGTGGAGGCGATGGAGCGCGTCCACGCCGAGACGCGCCCCGAGCCTGTCGAGAAGTCCCGCCATCTCCGTCCCCTCGCCCGCGGCGCCGGCATCCGCGTGGCCGCTGTGCTGGTGAGCCGAGAGCGGTTCTGTCACATGGGCGTGGAGGCGGAGGCGGTCGATCCCAAACCCCGGATCGATTTCGGGCAGACGGAGGGCAAGCAAAGGGTGGATGCGCTCCGGTGCCTGGGTCGGGCGGGCAAGGCCCAGTTCGATCTCGGCGGTGGCGTGGTCGGTTCGGGTCGCGGTCAGACGGATCCGCCGCACGCCGCGGCCCGCAGCCTGGAGCTTGGCGCAGAGCGGCGGCAGGAGGCGGTCGATGCCGGCGAGGATGTCCTCCTCCTTTCCGATCGGTTCGGGAAAGTTAAGGCGGGTGGCAAAGTGGGGCGGCGGGGCAGCGGGCGAGATGGGCTCAGGCTCCGCGCCGAAGGCCTGGTCAAGGCGACGCACCACGTCGCTGCCGGCGCGTCGCGCGAGTGCTGCGCGCGGCATGCCGGCAATGTCTTCAATTCGGCGGAGCCCCAGGCGGTCGAGGATCGCGGTGGCCTCCTCCGGCAGGCGGAGCGCGGCCACTGGAAGCGGTCCGAGGGCGGCGCGGAGCCCGTCGGGCGGCACAATCCGGATCTGACGGCTGGGGAGCGGAGCGGCCGGGCGGGGGCGGCTTTTGGCAGCGCGTGATCGGGTAGCGCGCGCCTCCTGGTCAATCGCGTTGCCGGCGGGCGCCATCGGTGCTGTCCGGCGGTCAAACCGCGCGACGGCCACCGCCGCGCCAGGGGTGCCGGCAATGCCCAGCCTTGCGCCGAACCCCAACTGGGCGAGCCGCGCCTCCATGTCTTCGGCCAACTCGAGCTCGGACCCGAAGAGCCGGGCGGTGCCGGTGAGATCGGCGATCAGACCGTCATCCCCGTCCTCGGCAACCCAAGGCGAGACGCGTCCCATCCAACGACGGAGGGCGGTCAGCACTTCGGCCTGACGGGCGGGATCGGCGGGGCGCGTGACGAGGTCGGGGCAGATCGCTCGCGCATCGGTGAGGCCCAGACCGGGCGCTAGGCCGACAGCGTCCGCTGCTTGGGTGCCTGCGACGAGGACCCCGCGGCCGTGCCGGTCTGCGACAATCGCCGTGGGCAGTCTAGCGAGCGCGGGTTCGCGCCGCACTGCGATGTCGAGCGCGAAACGGGGGAACCAGACGGACAGGATGCGGCGCGCGGGCATTGGCAGATGTTCTCCCTCCGTTCACAAATAGGGTCTGCGGCCCGCGAGGTCGAGTCGACCGTAAGCGGTGCCGAGCGCGCGCCACTGACAAGCGGGTGGGCATGCATCCGGCGCGGGCTCAAGCATTGGTCCAGGTGGATCGTCAACCGGGCGCGGGCGCCCTTTTGGCCCCGGCCGGGCCTGCGGCGCTTGCCGGTCTCATGGATGTGGGGGGCGCCCTGCCGCCGCGCGCGGCTCGGTGAGGTTGGGACCGAACCTTCTGGGCGCCCGGCGACGTTACTCGTCCGCCAGATCCTCTTCGACCAGTTGCACCAACCCACGCTTCGCCAGCTCCTGGATTTGCCGCACGAGATCCTGCTGGGCCGCTTCGCCGTCGCGTCCCGACAGTTCCGGCATGCTCTCGATGTCTTCGCGCAGCCGTTCGGAGAGGCGCTTCGAGATGTTGTTGAGGATGAAATCGGTCGATGGGTTGCCGCCCTGGGCGCCAAACTTGAGCGCCTGGAGGAGCAGTGGCTCGTCGATTTCCTTGATGAGGACCGAGACGTCGCGCGCCTCCACCCGCGACCGAATGTCGGAGAAGGTGAACATCGTTCGGATGACCTCTGCCGCGAGCGAGGGCTTTTGATCCTCGAGTTGGGCGAGGAACTTTTCGCGCGTGTCGGAGGTGAGGTTGTTCATGAGGCCAGCGATGACCTCGGCCGGCTTGCGCGAGCGTTTGGTTTTCTGGATTGCCGACAGGAAGTCCCGCGTGATGACGCGTTCCACCATTTCCGCGACGTCCTGATCGATCGATGGCACGCGAGACAGGCGAAAGACCACCTGCTGGGCAAACTCCGGATCCAGCCGCTCAATCACGCCGGCAGCCTTGTCCGAGCGCAACTCGAGCAGGATGACGGACGCGGTTTGGGGGTGTTCCGCACCGATGAACCCGGTGAGCTGGACGTTGGTGCACTCGTTCAGTTTTTTCCAGGCAGCGCGTGCGTCGCCGCCTTCGACATCGAACATGATCTTTTCGATCGCGTTCTCGTCGAGGACTTGAGACAACAGCCGGCGCGCCGTGTCGAAGCCGCCGCGCACCTCGTCTTCAGTGCCGATCGAGAGCAGGAACTCGGCAATCACCGCGTCGAGCACATCCTCCGTAATGCGATCAAGTTGACTGATGGCGAGTGCGGTGCGGGTCAGCGAGTTCTCATCGAGGCCGCGCAGAAAATCCGCAGCCATTTCGGGTCCGATGGCCGTGAGGATGATCGCGGCCTTGTCGATGTCGTTGAGCTTGACCTCGCTCTCCGCCAGCACTTTTCGCGCGGCGTCCCAGGGTGTGGCAAGATCCGTCGAGCCAAAAACGTTGGGCAGTTTTGCGGGTTCGTCGCTCATGTCCCATAGCTCCTGACCATCGCGCCGGCGAGCAGGGTCCAGCCGTCCGCCAGCACGAAGAAGGCAAGCTTGAAGGGCAGTGCCACAACGGCCGGTGGGACCATCATCATGCCCATCGACATCAAGATGGCCGCGATCACAAGGTCGATCACGAGGAACGGCAGAAACACAAGAAAGCCCACCTCGAACCCGCGCTGGATCTCAGAGAGGAGGAAAGACGGCACGAGGATCGAGGTCGGGATCGGCGCGCCCTCGCGCGGCGGTGTCGGGGCCAGGTCAACCATGGTCGCCAGCGTGTCGGGGTCGATGCGGCCAGCCATGAACACCCGAAACGGGTCGAATATGGCTGGAAACGCGTCCTCAGGCGTCATCTGACCGTCGAGGAGCGGCCGGACCCCGGCCTCCCACGCCTCGCGAAAGACCGGCTCCATGACAAAGTAGGTCAGGAAAAGGGCCAGGCTCACGATCATCATGTTCGGCGGCGCCTGTTGGACGCCGATGGCTTGGCGCAAGATCGACAGCACGGTCACCATGAACGGAAAGCACGTGATCATGATCGCGAGCCCGGGCGCGAGGCTCAGGAGCGTCAAGAGCAGGAAGATCTGGATGGTGCGCAGCGTCAGCGTGCTCTCTCCGCCGAAGTCGATCGACACGCCCTGCGCGAGAGCGCTGGGGGCGAGGGCGATCAGGGCGATGAGGAGGACGGCGCGACGCATCGGCGGAAATCAGACCCCGCTCGAGAGATCGGCGACCTCCGTCAATCGGACGCCAAGCTGTCCGGAGCCGTCGTCGAGCTCCTGCAGCTCACCCCGGGCGATCAGGCGGTCGCCGATATAGAGTTCGACGGGGTCATCGATCTTCGAATTCAGGGTCAGAACCGAATCCCGGCGCAGCTGCACAAGCTCACTGACGAGGGGGGTCGCTTTGCCGACGGAGATCATCACGTCGATCGGCACGCCCATGAAGGCGCTCTCACGACGCCCGCGCCCCAACATTTCATCGCGCTCCGATGGGGTCGGCGGCAGTGTTTCGGCGATCGGGGTCAACTCAGAGCTGTCGGCGTCATCCTGCATGGGGAACGGTCTCCGTCTCTCTCGGGGGGCGGTCGTCGCGGAAGGAGGCAATCGCTGCGGTCATCTCGTCGAGGCACCGCGCGAAGTTGATTTCGTCAAACCCATCCGACCAGTGCAGGCGTGCCTCAAGAGGCGTTAGGCCCGCATCCGGAACCACCTCATAGCGGTCTGAAAACTGTGCGAGGGCCTGTGCGACGCCGTCGGAGAGTTCCGGGGCGCAGTGAACCCTGGGGCGCGCGTCGGGCCGCGCGCGGAGTGCAGTCTCCAGGCGTTCAGCCAGGGCGGCGGCAAGGCCGGCCTCCGCAAGCGTCGGTGCGAGCGTGCGGGTCATTTCCTCCACGAGCGGGAGAAGGGACCGCAGAACCTCGCGCTCAGCCACCGCCTGGGTGAGTTGTGCATCGCGGAGCGCCTCGACGAATTGGGAGCGCAACTGGTCCTGGGCGTCCGCATGCTCGCGAGCGGAGGCTTCAGCGCCCTGTGCAAAACCTTTGGCATGCCCCTCGCGGTAGGCCTCCGCGATCCGACGGGCGAGCTCGCGCTGACGGTCCTCGGCCGTTTGCTGGCCCGGGGTGAACACCTCGAACTTGACGTTCGCCATCACGCGGTCTCCTTGTCGTGGCCGTCAATCCAGCTCCGCAGGACCACTGCGGATTCCTCGGCCCGCTCGCTGATGACGTTGCGCAGATTGCGGATTTTGTTGCGGTCCGCATTTTCGAGCTCATTCGAGCTCTCCGCTTCAAAGTCGGCCTCAATCGGGACGGAGCTGTCGAGGATCTCGATCCCGTCGCCGTCCGGTGCCGGCAGCGCCGCGGGTTGGGTGAGGATCGGTCGGATCACGAAAAGGCCGAGGATCAGGGCCACGAGGCCGAGGATCGCGGTCTGAATGAGCTGCATCGTGGCGCCGGTGAGGCCGACCCCGCCATCTGCGGCGAGAGTGCCGGCCTCCGTGGGGGCTTCGAACTCAAGGCTCTCGATGGTCACCACATCGCCGCGCGCAGGATCAAAGCCAATGGCGCTCTCGACCAGATTTCTGAGCGATGTGAGTTCTTCCTCCGGGCGGGGTGCCCAGCTCCGCGAACCGTCGGCCGCCTCCGTGACAATGCCGTCGACGATGACCGCAACGGAGACCTTGCGGACCTGGCCTGGCTGAATCACGCGTTCCCGCCGCGTCTCCGACACTTCGAAATTCAACCGCTCTCGCAGCTCGTTGGCGGTCCGATTGTTGCCGCCGGCGCCGCCTTCGACATCGCCGTCGGGCAAGTTGCTCGCCACGGTGACGCCACCCGGACCCTGACCCTGGGCGTTTTCGGAGCGTTCCTCGGTGTCCGAGGAGACCGTGACGCGGCTTGTCGGATCGACGATGCGCTCCGTTATTGTCTGGCTGTCCATGTCGGTGTCGAGATGAACCTCGACCACGGCCTTGCCCGCGCCGACCCGGGCCGCGAGCAGACGCTCGATGTTCGAGCGCATGCTCTCGGCGCGCGCTTGCGTTGCGTCATGGGCTGCTGCGACCGTGTTTTGTGTGTCGCCGCCAGCGATCACAACACCGGAACTGCCATCGATCACGGTGACGCGCGTCGGCGCCAGACCGGTCACGGCGCCGGCAACCATGAATTGCACCGCCTGCGCCTGCGCCGCGCTGAGACTGCCCCGCTGCGTGGTGACGGTCACCGAGGCCGACGGCTCCACCGAGCGGGCAAACGGCGTGCCTTGATCGTGCGCGATGTGAACGCGCGCCGCCCGGATCTCGGGTGAGACGAGAATCGTCCGCGCGAGCTCCCCTTCCTTCGCCCGCCAATAGGCTGCGTCGAACATTTGGCTTGTCGTGCCGAAGCCGGAGAGCGTGTCGAGGATCTCGTACCCCGCACCGGAGGCCGATGGCAAACCTTGACCGGCCAGCGTGAGGCGCGTGGCGTCGCGCTGTTCCTCTGGAACGTAGATCGCGTTCCCGCGCACTTCGTAAGGCACCTGATCGGCCTCAAGCTGGGCCACGACCTCACCGGCGGTGGTGGAGTCGAGCCCCCCGTAAAGAAGCGCCATGCTTGGCTGCATTGCCAGTCGGGCAATGCCAATCATGGCCAGAACGGCAGCAACGGCTGCCAAAAGAACCACGAGCTTGCGGCGACCTTCAAGGCCCTCCCAAGTGGTTAGGAGCTGTGACACGGCAACCCTCATATCCCGGACCGAACCCTTCTGGGCCGGCTGTCAGGCGGTAGAAATGGGCCACCAGATTTAAGAATTGGTTAGCCCTGCCGTGGTTCAAACGACCCAAGGAAAGAATTTTCGAGGCATGTCGCTCAATGGCAGAGACAACGGATGCCGGCGCAGAAGTGTCGGAGGAGCCGCCGAAATCTTCGCTGAAGGGTCTCCTGCTCGCCGCCGTTGGCGCGCTGATTGCGGGCGGGGGGGGATTCGTTGCGAGCTATCTCGGCGTCCTCGATCCAAGCGCCGTCGTCGGCGATGGCGGCGCGAAGATGGAGAGCGCGGAGAAGGTCCTCTTCGTGCCGATGGAGGCGCTTGTCGTGTCGCTCGGCCCGCGCGCCGACGCCCGAACGCTCAAGTTCACCGCACAACTCGAAGTCGAACCACCGTCGGTCGAGGTCGTAACCGAGATGTTGCCTCGGATCCGCGACGTCTTGAACACCTATCTCAGGGCAGTCGAGGAGGCTGAACTGCAGGATCCCGCGGCCTTGCCGATCCTGAGGGCCCAGATGCTTCGGCGGATCCAGATCGTCCTCGGCGACGGGCATGTCCGGGATCTTCTGATCATGGAATTCATCCTTAGCTGAGGGGGCAGGTCTTATGGAACTCATTGCAGACGGGCTGTTGATTGCAGCCGCAGCGACGGCGGCGCTCTACTGTTGGGTCCTCTCCCGGCGGCTGAACGCTTTGAAGAGCCTCGACAGCGGGCTCGGGGGCGCCATCGCGTCGCTCTCCCGCCAAGTGGACGAAACCCGGGCCTCTCTGTCAGAGGTCAAGACGGCCTCGCGCGAGCAGTCCCGAGACTTGCGATCCTTGACCGATCGGGCCGAAGTGGCGACGAAAAAACTGGAGGAGGCGCTTGCGGCCGCAGAGACGCGAGAGACGTCGGCCGACATTCATGATCTGAAAACGCAGGCTCCAACGGATCGTTCCCGCCTGCGATCTCAGGCCCGGACGGGAACCGCTGCTCAGGCGGTCAGGGCTTGGGCGGGATCCAACCCGTCGGGTCGGCTGCGGGACAAACTGACGGCCAATCTGGAGGCGGGCCCCTCTCCGACCGACGGAGACGGGACCGACGCGCTCAGCCCCCAGTCCGCCGAGGCGCCGGAGCGGCCCGTTGCCAGCAGGTCTGAACCTCCTCAGCCGTCGGCCGCACGGCTGCCGTCAATCCAAACCGGATCCGAGCCCGCCCGAGATCCAGGTCGCGACGAAGCACGATCCGCCTTGATCGCACGTCTGCGCAGTGTCGCTGCCGGAGCGTCGCAATGAACGGAAAAAACAGGTTGGCTCGGCCGCGCAGAAGCAAGGCGCTGATTGTGCTTGCGGCCTGCTTCCTCATGTCTGGTGCCCTTCGCCTCGGCGTCACGGGCCCCGCTGTTGCCCAACAAATCGGAGACCGGTTGCCCGAGCAAGCGGCAAGTTTTGAAGAGGACGCGCTCTTATCGGCCATTCAGGAACGCGCACAGCAGCTCGATCAGAGGGAACGTCGCATCGCGGAA
>JBCCWM010000120.1:0-11585 GCA_039193505.1 Pseudomonadota bacterium
CATTGTGCGAAAAAAGCAGACGGGGATTGCGGATGGGTTTGTGGATGAGGCCCATTCAGTGCCGACGCCGGTTGGGGCAGGGGGCGTTGTGCTCCTCGATCCGCTGACGCCGCACGCGGCGCTTCCCAACCGCTCGGACGGGTTTCGGTGGTCCTTCGATCTGCGCTATCACGTGGCCGGCCAGAATTCCGGGCGGGAGCAGTTTCCCTCCTTCGTGGCCCGATCCAGGGACGAGCCGGAGACGGAGTTGCGCGACTGGCAGGCCTGCCGCGAGATGTGGATGTCCGCACGCGCGCGCCTCGCGGCCTCTGCCCATGTCCCGATCCATCGGTGGTCGAGCGACGCGCCTTTTTGTGCGTGACCGATGGACCTCGTACGTCTTGATGAGACCGACAATGTCGTGACGACAGTCGGGCACCTCGCTGCGGGCGCGGCCGTGGGACACCTGATCGCGCGGGAGCGGATCCCCGCGGGGCACAAGATCGCCAGCCGCGCGATTGCCCGGGGGGAGCCGGTGCGCAAATACGCTCAGGTGATCGGCCTCGCGCGGGAGGACATCGCCCAGGGGGCGCATGTCCACACCCACAATCTCGACTTCCGGATGACACCCGGGATCTACGAGTACGCGACCGATCTCCGTCCCGTGGCGCCCGTGGCCGAGACCGCCCGCGACACATTCATGGGGTATCGCCGGGACAATGGGGCGGTCGGCACGCGGAACTTCATCGCGATCCTGACCTCGGTCAACTGCTCGGCCACGGCGGCGCGCCGGATCGCCGACAGCTTTGGGCCCGAGACCCTCGCCCGATACCCCAATGTCGACGGTGTGGTGGCCTTCGTCCATGGCACGGGCTGCGGCATGGGCGGGACCGAAGGCCTCGAGGCGCTGCAGCGGGTGATGTGGGGCTATGCGCGCCATCCCAATTGCGGCGGCGTTCTGATGGTGGGCCTTGGCTGCGAGATGAACCAGATCGACTGGCTGCTCGAGGCCTATGGGCTCAAGCAGGGACCGCTCTTCCAGACGATGAACATCCAGAACGTCGCTGGCCTTCAGCGCACGATTGCAGTCGGCGTCGAGAAGGTGCGCGGGATGCTGCCGATCGCCAACGAGGCCACGCGCACGCCCAGTCCCGCCTCGGAGCTCAAAGTGGCGCTCCAATGCGGCGGCTCGGATGCCTGGTCGGGGGTCACGGCGAACCCTGCGCTCGGCCACGCGTGCGATCTGCTTGTGGCCCAGGGCGGCACCGGCGTCCTCGCCGAGACGCCGGAGATCTATGGGGCCGAACACCTCCTGACCCGGCGCGCAAAGGACCGCGCCGTCGGAGAGCGACTGGTCGAGCGGGTCCGCTGGTGGGAGGACTACACGCAGCGCAACCACGGCTCGATGGACAACAACCCCTCGCCGGGCAACAAGGCCGGCGGGCTGACGACAATCCTCGAGAAATCGCTCGGCGCAGCGGCAAAGGGGGGCACCACGCCGCTGACGGGGGTCTACAAATACGGTGAGCGCGTGCGCGCACGCGGCTTCACCTTCATGGACAGCCCGGGCTACGACCCGGCCTCTGTAACGGGCCAGATTGCCGGGGGCTGCAACCTTGTCTGCTTCACGACGGGGCGCGGCTCCGCCTTTGGCTCAAAGCCCGCGCCGACGATCAAGGTCGCGACGAACTCGGATCTCTATGCGCGCATGACGGATGATATGGATGTCAACGCAGGTGAGATCCTGGACGGCTCTGTCACCGTCGATGGCAAGGGCCGCGAGATCTACGAGATGTTCCTCCGCGTCGCATCGGGCGAGACGACCAAATCCGAGGCCCAGGGTCTCGGCGACTACGAGTTTGTGCCCTGGCAGATCGGGGCCGTGATGTGACCCGCCTCCTCCTTGCCGGTGCGGGTCTCATCGGCAGCCGTCACATGTGCTACATCCTCGATCATCCGGACCTCGTCTTGGCGGGGCTTGTCGAGCCGGAGGCGGACCGGCGGACGGGGGCCGAAGCGCCCGCCTTCGCGGATCTGGCATCCGTCGACGTGGCCGCGGATGGCATCGTGATTGCGACACCAACCGAGACGCACGCCCCCCTGACCATCGAAGCGGCTGAGCGCGGCTGGCATGTCCTCGTCGAAAAGCCGCTCGCCGAGACCCTCGAGGCTGCGGATGCGATGATCGAGGCTGGTCGCGCGGCCGGCATCCGGATTCTCGTTGGACATCACCGCCGTCATCACCCCGTTGTCGCGCGGCTGAAAGAGATCGTGGAGGGCGGTGAACTCGGGCGCCCAGTGACGGCCGCGCTCCTCTGGACGATGCGAAAGCAGGATGCCTATTTCGAGCCCGCCTGGCGCGGCGGCATGAACGGTGCGCCAGTCAAACAAAACCTGATCCACGACATCGACACGCTCCGCTATCTCTTTGGAGAGGTTGAGGATGTCGTGGGCCTCGGTGCCAACCCAGTCCGGGGTGCCGCTCGGACAGAGAGCGGCGGCGCAGTTCTGCGCTTTGCGAGCGGTCTGATCGCCACAGTGGCCTTCGCCGACACGACGCCGACGCCCTGGGGGTTCGAGGCCGGCACGGGCGAGAGCCCGACGATCCCCAAGACAGGTCAGAACAGCCTCAGGATTGCGTTCACGAAGGGCGGCGTTGAGTTCCCGTCGCTGACCACATGGTCCGGTGCGGCCGACTGGTCGGAGGCGCCGATCCGCGCGGATGTCGACTGCCCGCCTGCCGTCCCGCTCGTCCGTCAACTCGAGCATTTTGCAGAGGTCTGTGCGGGTGCCCAGCCGATTGTCGATGCCGAGGACGGGCGCAAAACGCTCGAGGCGACGCTCAGGCTGGAGGCGGCGACCCTGCCCCCCGGTCTCACGCTGTGACGGTCTTTGCGGAGGCACGCCAGGACCGGGTCGGCCTCGGCATCGCGATGATCCTTCTCTCCTGGTTGTTCTTCAGCTTCGTCGACAGCTCGGTCAAGTGGCTGGTCTTGCTTGGTCTTTCGGCATTCCAACTGGCGTTCATGCGCTATGCGGTGCATTTCGCGATCTCCGTCGCGGCCGGCGGGGTGCGTCTGTCCACGGCGGGGCGGCAGGGGGCGCTTCTCCTCCGGGCGGGGCTTCTCGCCTCCGCGACCTTCTTCAACTTCGTGGCGCTCAATCATCTGCCGCTGACGGTCACATCGGCGATCATGTTCTCCTCGCCGATCTTTGTCGCCGCCCTCTCCGGCCCGCTTCTTGGGGAGCGGGTGGGTCCCTGGCGTTGGACGGCTGTCGGCCTCGGATTCGTCGGCGTGATGATCGTCGTGCGCCCGCTCAGCGCTGAGTTCCATTGGGCGACGCTCCTTGTTGTCTACAATGCGGTGGCCATCTGCCTCTTCTCGATCATCACGCGCCGGCTCGCGGGTGAGGTGCCGGCACAGACCATGCAGCTCTACACCGGCGCCGTTGGCACGGCCGTGATGCTGCCGATGGCCGTGCTCACATGGGAGAACCCCGAAGGGCTCCGCGATTGGGCGCTCCTTGTCGGAGTGGGGGTCTGGGCTTGGGCGGGGCATGAGATCTTTGCCCGCGCCCACTGGTTCGCCGAGGCGAGCGTTCTGATGCCCTTCACCTATGTCTTCATCCTCTATATGGCCGTTCTGGGATACATCGTCTTTGGCGACGTGCCGGATGCCGCGACGATCCTCGGGGCGGTGATCATCGTCGCCTCAGGTCTGATCGTCTGGTGGCGGGAGACGCGCGCGTGATGACCGCCGCTCTCATCGGCACCGGGATGGTCGCCGACATGCATGTGAGTGCCGTGGCGGAGGCGGCCGGCGTACGGCTCAAGGGCGCATTCTCGCGCGGGTTGGAGCGCTGCAGCGCGTTCGCTGAGCGCCACCGGCTTCATCGATACGAAAGCGTCGAGGCCATTGCCGAGGACGCGGAGGTTGACTTCATCCTCCTCGCGACGCCGCCAGATGCGCGCGCGGCCTATGTTGAGCGTATGATCGCTGTGCGAAAGCCGATCCTGATGGAAAAGCCGGTGGAGCGTGACACCGCCCGCGCCCGCGCCCTCGTTCACGCGGCGGAAGCCGCCGACCTGCCTCTCGGCGTTCTGCTCCAGCATCGCATGCGCCCGGCGGCGCAGGCGCTCAGCGCGAGGATCCAGGCGGGCGCCCTGGGCCGGATCGCAACGGTCGAGGTCCGGGTCCCCTGGTGGCGGCCGCAGAGCTACTACGATGCGCCGGGCCGTGGCACCTACGCACGCGATGGCGGTGGCGTCTTGATCACCCAGGCGATCCACACCATCGATCTGATGCTCCAGTTCTGCGGCCCGGTGCGCGACGTGCAGGCGATGGTGGCGACCTCCGATCTCCACCGCCTCCAAGCGGAAGACTTCGCCGCCGCCGCGCTCCGCTTCGAGAGCGGCGCGACGGGCGCGCTGATGGCCTCAACCACGCACTACCCGGGCGGACGCGAGGCGATCACACTCAACGGCACGGAGGGGAGCGCGACGCTCACCGCCAATCATCTGACGGTCCACAGCCAGAGCGGGGAGGTCGAGGATCTGGGGGCGGCGGCCGGAACGGGCGGCGGCGCCGATCCGATGGCGTTCTCCGCCGACTGGCACCGCGCCGTGATCGAGGACTTTGCGGCCGCCCTTCGCGACAGGCGCCCGCCTCTGATCACCGGACGCTCCGCGCTCGCCGCGCAGGCGCTGATCGATGCCATCCTGGCCTCCGCCCGGGCCGGCAGCAGCCTTGAGCCGGAGGCCGTGTGACGGGCCCGCGCTTTGGCATTGTCGGGATCGACCACCGACACATCTACACCATGGCGGGTCACCTGATCAGCGCGGGGGCCACGCTCGCCGGCTGGCACACCGACGGGACCCCCAACACTCTGCCCGGCTTCCTGAAGCGGTTCCCGGGCGCGCCCCGTCTGGCGGAGGTCGATGCCCTCCTCGACGATCCGGGGATAGACCTGATCCTCACTGCCGCCATCCCGTCGGAGCGGGCGGCGATTGCCTGCCGCGCAATGGCTGCGGGCAAGGATGTCATGACAGACAAGCCCGGCTGCCTGACGCTGCAGGATCTCGAGGCGCTCCGCGCCACGGTGCGCGAGACCGGGCGGATCTGGAGCGTGGATTTCTCGGAACGGTTCGAAGTGCCCGCCGTCACCTGCGCGTCCGAGCTGGTGGCGTCGGGCGCGATCGGCGAGGTCGTCCAGACCCTCGGCATCGGTCCGCATCGGCTCAACGCTGGGTCGCGACCGGACTGGTTCTTCGATCCTCGTCGGAACGGCGGCATTCTGACCGACATCGGCTCGCATCAGATCGATCAGTTCCTCCATTTTGCCGGGGCCGCAGATGCCGAGATCACGCTGGCCGACGTGCAGGCAACACGGACGCCCGGCTTTCAGGATTTCGGCCAGATCGCGCTGCGGGCAGGCAAGGCCCATGGCTACATCCGCGTCGACTGGTTCACACCCGACGCCCTGCCCACTTGGGGCGATGGCCGGCTGTTTGTGCAGGGCACGGAGGGGGCGATCGAGCTGCGCAAATATGTTGACGTGGCCGGGCGTGCCGGGGGGGATCACGTGTTCCTGATCAACGGCACCCGGCACGAGCACATCGATTCCGGCGGCGCCGGTCTCCCATATTTCAATCGCTTGATCGATGATCTCAGCCACCGCACGGAGACTGCGATGCCACAAGCGCATGCCTTCAAGGTGATGGAGCTCGCGATACGGGCCCAAACGGAGGCAGAGGGACACGGGCCTTGGCACGCGTCGTCTGACATATGACGCGTCTTGCGAGGCCCTAGACCGGAGTGGCCGCCCTGCGAGACCTCTGGTCCGCGCGACGTGCGCCCGCTCACAGGATCCGGGTGGCGAACTCGAAGAGGGAGCGAAGGTGGGTGACGACGGCGGTCCGAGCGGCCGCTGCGTCCTCCGTCTCCAGCCCGTCTAGTATCGCCTCATGTTGGCGGCTGTCGGGTTCCAACCGCTCGGACAAACGCTCGATCTCGAAGAGCTTGGTGGTGACCCTCAGGGAATGAAGGAGATCGCGGATCACTGCGTTGCCGCAGGCGCAAATGAAGAGGTCGTGCACTTCATCGTCGGAGCGCCAATGGGCCAACATATCGTAGGGCCGGCGCGCTTGCACATCGCGCACTGTGATGCGCGCCCGCGAGATCGCGTCTTTGTCCACCCGTCCAATGGCGAGCGCTGCGGCCTCCGCCTCAAGGATCTCGCGCACTTTCAAACTCTGCAGATACTCCTTCAGCTCGACTTGGCGGACGACGTAGGATCGGCTCTCCAGTTTGCGCAGCAGACCTTCGCCCTCCAAACGCTGCAGCGCTTGGCGGAGCGGCGTTCGCGAGATGCCGAGATAGTCTGCCAGTTGTACCTCGAGGATTGGCGTGCCGCTCGGCAATTCGCGCTGCTGGATCATGAGAGACAAAGCGCGATAGGCCTTCTCGGAGAGGGTTGGGGCGGTCCGGGGCAGGCTGTCCGGCGCTGTCGTCGTGTTCTGGCCGCTCACCTTGCCTCCGCTTTGCAGATTGCCCAATTCGCCATCAATCCTGCGCGTGGGTGCACCAGATCGAGATCGAATGCCCCCGAAACGCTCCGCGCATACCCGAGATCGTCCGCGCCCTGAAGAAAAACCTTGTGTCCCGCTCGGACCTGCACGTCACTGCCTGTATACAGAGCGTATCCAAAAGCGGCGGCTCGTGACAACTTGGATCTGAACCAGGCGGCCATCACCCTTCTGCGCGACCTCGTCGCCGCCCAACTCGACGGAGAGGAGGCGGTTCAAACCGTGATCCGCGACCGCCTGGAGGCCGCCGGATGCGATCTGGCGGTGCATCGCTACGATCCGGCGGACGTGCCTGTGAAAGGAGAGTTTGCGCTCGACACTGCGCGGGATGCCGAGGCCAGAAGTGCTGTGGTCGGCACTCTGCCGGGCGATCCCGACATGCCAAGCCTCTTGATGTTCGCCCATCCCGATGGCGAGCCCGTGGGCGACACCAGCAAGTGGCGCCACGACCCTTTCAAAGGCGAGATCGAGGACGGGCGGTTTTATGGGTGGGGGGTTGCGGACGATCTGGCGGGCTGCGCGGCTGCGGTGCTGTCGATCGAGCGGGCTGCTCAGGCCAACACCTCGCTTGGGCGTGCCGTCTTTGCCTCGACGCCGTCGAAGCGGTACGCCCGGGGGGTTGCAGCACTCCTGCACAGCGGGCTCAGCGCCGATGCGTCGCTCTATCTTCATCCGGCGGAGTCGGGCGTCGGCATGCGCGAGATCAAGGCCGTTGCCTCGGGCCAGCTTGAGTTTCGCATCGATGTGACGGGGCGTGCGCCCGACACGACCGAGCCCGGCCACACGGCGTTCTCGCACCTTGCGGAGAACCCCATCGACAAGGCGCTCTTGGTGCGAGAGGCACTGTTGGCGCTCGCCGCCGATCGCGCGGGTCGGATCCACCACCCGCTGATCGAGGCCGAGGTCGGGCGCGCGACGAACATCCACATCTCGCGGATCACATGCGGCGAGATGCGCCGCTTCTCCCGGATTGAGGAGCGCTGCACCCTCGGCGGTGCGGTCTCCTTCCCCCCGGATGAGGCCCTCGCGGAGGTCCAGGCCGAGATCGCCGGCGCGGTCGCGAGCGCTGCCAAGGCCGACCCATGGCTTCGGGAGCATCCGCCGACGATCACCTGGGTTACGGGCGTCACGGGCGCGGAGGTCTCGAGCAGCCACCCGCTCTACCAGACGGCCGCGGCCGCGGTCTCGCAGGTGACCGGCGCGCGACCTCATGTGAACCCGATGCACACCTCGTCCGACATCCGAAACCCGATGGTGGAGGCAGGCATCCCCTGTGTGGGGCTGGGCTGCCTCGGCGGGGACTTGTCGCAGAATGACCGCCATGACGAGTGGGTCGACGTCGCCGACTTCCTCCGCATGGTCGATGTGACCGCTGCGATTGTCGCCGACTGGTGCGGCGGCAAGACGCCCCCACCCCCTTGAACCGAAGAGGCCCGGCCAAGGGCCCGTTGATCTCCCAACAGAAAGGACGCTTCCCATGAGACATCTGACATTCGGCGCCGTTGCCGTCAGCCTCGGACTGGCCGGAACTGCAGCGGTCGCGCAGGACTGCCCGGAGAACCTGCCGACGATCGAGGATGGTGTGCTGACCATGTCGATCAACGCGACCATCCCGCCGCGGCAATTCATCGACGATCAGGGCAATTTGCAGGGCCTCCACCCCGATCTCGGCAACGAGATTGCCGCGCGGCTCTGCCTCGAGCCGAAATACATGAATGTCGACTTCGCCGTGCAGATCCCGGGCCTCGCCAACAAGCGCTGGGACATGGTGAACACGGGCATGTACTACAACGAAGACCGCGCCAAGATCATGCAGATGGTGCCCTATGTGGTGAATGCGCTCGCCATCGTGGTGGAGCGGGGCAACCCCCTCGGCGTCGAGGGCTACGACGATCTGGCGGGGGAGCCCGTGGGGACCGAGATTGCGGGCTTTGCCGACAACCTGATCCGCTCGATCAACGACGAGCAGGTGGCGAACGGCATGGAGCCGATGCAGATCCAGGCCTTCAATACCTTTGCCGAGGCCTTCGCGGCGCTCGGCGCGGGCCAGGTCAAAGCCGTCTTCGGGCCCGACGCGACCGCGGCCTACTACGCGGAGCGGGGCTCGTTCGACGTGGGCGCCTCCGGTCTCAATCCGGGCCTCCCGTCCTCCTTCGGGTTTGATGGCGCGACGGGCGGAGAGCTCGCCGCCGCGGTCGCCGATGTCCTCCGCGACATGGTGGCCGACGGGACCTACAACGAGATGATGAGCGCCTATGGCGCCACCCAGATCCAGTACTGGGAAGGCTACACCGGCGACATCGCGATCTACTACACGCCCGAGTGACCGCGTGCCCGGCCTCGCGCGCGCGGGGCCGGGCCCTCATCCGAGGAGGCTCCGGTGAACTGGAGTTGGCAGTACTTCTTCGACTACATGACGAACGGCCTCATGATCGAGGGCGCCTGGACCACGATCTGGTTGAGCGTGATCTCGATGATCCTCGGCCTCGGCCTCGGGATCGTCGCGGCGCTGATGAAGATGTATGGCAACAGGGGCGTGCGCTATGTGGCGGAGTTCTACATCTGGCTCTTTCGCGGCACGCCGATCCTGATCCAGCTCGTCATCATCTACACGGGTCTCCCGCAGCTCGGGATCCGGCTCAATGTGGTAGAGAGCGCCATTCTGGGTCTCGCGCTCAACGAAGGCGCTTATCTCGCAGAGATCATCCGCGCCGGCATCATGTCGGTCGACAAAGGCCAGAACGATGCTGCACGCGCGGTCGGCATGACCTGGCGGGAGCGGATGTACCTGGTCATCCTGCCCCAGGCCACGCGCACGATCATCCCGCCGCTCGGCAATCAGTTCAACGGCATGCTGAAGACGACCTCGCTCGCCTCCGTCATCTCGATGGAGGAGTTGATGCGTAACGCCCAGATGCTCGCTCAGATCGAGTTTCGCGTGCTCGAGGCCTACTCGGTCGCGGCAATCTGGTACCTTATCCTGGTCTCGGTTTGGAACATGATCCAAGTGCGGATCGAGGCGCATTACGAAAAGCCGTTCGGACCGGCGGCGGCCGCCCCGGCGGATGCGGAGTTGGCCGCGAACAGCGCGGGGCGCGCCTGAATGAGAGATGCGATGGACCAGCAGCCCCCTTCCGATCGTGCCCTCGGCGAGCCCGTCGTCGTCATCGACGACGTCTCAAAGGCGTTCCACGGCACGCCAGTGCTCAAGGGCGTGTCGCTCACCGTCCAGAAGAGCGAGGTCGTGGTGATCTGCGGACGCTCCGGCAGCGGCAAGAGCACGCTTCTGCGCTGCATCGATCAGCTCGAGACGATCGACAGCGGCACGATCCACGCAGCCGGTCATCTGATGGGCTTTCGCGAAAAGAACGGCAAGCGCGTGCCGCTCGGCGATGCGCAGGTCGCGCGCCAGCAGCGCGATCTCGGGATGGTGTTTCAGAACTTCAATCTCTTTCCGCATGTCAGCGTGCTCGACAACATCACCATGGCGCCTGTGCGGATCCTGAAACGCAACAAGGTCAAGGTGGTCGAGGAGGCGCGCGCGCTTCTCCGACGCGTCGGTTTGCCCGACAAAGAGAACGCCTACCCGCGGCAGCTCTCGGGCGGTCAGCAGCAACGGGTCGCCATCGCGCGGGCGCTGGCGATGAAACCGAAGGTGATGCTCTTTGACGAACCGACCTCCGCCCTCGACCCCGAGATGATCTCGGAGGTGCTCGACGTGATGGTGGACCTGTCGCAGCAGGGGATGACGATGATTGTCGTCACGCATGAGATGGGCTTTGCCCGGGCCGCAGCCGACCGTGTGGTCCTGATGCATGACGGTCGAATCGTCGAGGAGGCGCCACCGCAAGAGTTCTTCGAGACGCCGAAGAGCGAGCACACCCGCCTTTTCCTCTCCAAAATCCTTCAGCACTGAGGAATGGGCGTGGTGCGCACGGTTCTCGGCGATGTCAGCCCGGATGCGATCGGGCCCGTCATGGTCCATGAGCACGTTCTCTTCGACCTTTTGCCGCCTGGCGCGCTCGGTGATCGAGACGCCGAGATTTCAGCCGAGGAGCGTTGGCAGATCGACTATCTGTCGAACGCTTCGCCTGCAAACGCGCATCAGAGAGACCCGGACATCGCGGCGGAGGAGCTTCGCTACTTTGCGGCCGATGGTGGCAGTCTGATCGTCGATCAGTCCGTCGCCGGCCTCGCGCGCGATCCGCTGGGCCTCGTGCATGCCTCCAAGACTGGCGGCGTGCATGTCGTTGCGGCGGCCGGCGTGTACACAGCGCCCTACCTCCCGCCCGAGCTCGCGGCGATGGATGTCGACGCGCTCACGAGTCGGTTTGTCGCGGAGGTCACCGAGGGGATCGACGGCACGGAGGTCCGCGCCGGTCTGATCGGTGAGATCGGCTGTTCCTGGCCGCTTTACCCGGTCGAGGATCGCGCGCTTCGCGCCGGGGCGCGCGCGGCAGTGATCACGGGGGCGGCGCTGTCGGTGCATCCCGGCCGCGCGCCCAGCGCCTGTGCGGACATCCTCGACATCACCGAGGCCGAGGGTCTGCCTCCGGCGCGGACGATCCTCTGTCACATGGACCGCACGCACCCTCACGGAGCCGGCATCGCGCCCCTTCTCAAACGCGGTGCGACCGTCGAGTGGGATTTCTTCGGGATCGAGCAATCGCATTACTGGATGGGAGAGCTGGAGTTGCCGACCGATCTTGAGAGGCTTCGGCTCATCGATCGATGCGCCCAGGCGGGCCATGCCGACCAGATCCTAATCGGCCTCGACATCTGCACCAAGACGCGGCTCCGCCGGTGGGGTGGCCATGGATACGGCCACATCCTGCGCAACGTCACGCGGCTCATGCGCCGCCTCGGGTTCGATCCGACGCTGATCAGTCGCCTCCTTCGCGACACACCGCTCAGGCTGCTGACACTACCGGAGGTCTGTCGATGACCACCCGCTTTCGCGGCACGTTCACCGTCACGGTCACGGCCTTCGACGCGGCGGGGCGCCTCGACCTCGACGCCC
>JBCCWM010000121.1:0-11539 GCA_039193505.1 Pseudomonadota bacterium
GGGAATGACGCTCTTGGCGATCCCGAAAATGAGCATGGCAACCAGGATCGCCGGGAAGGTGAGCTGCACATCGGCGATCCGCATGATGATCGTGCCGGTCCATCCGCCGACATAGCCCGCGATGAGCCCGAGGCTGACGCCGAGCACCATCGCGAACGCGACCGCCATGAAGCCCACAAAGAGCGAGATGCGGAGGCCATAGAGGATCGTCGAGAACACGTCCCGCCCCTGGTCGTCCGCACCGAGCCAGAACGTGTCGCCGGTGAACGCGTTGGGCTCCATCGGTTTCGAGAAACCGTTCATCAGGTTGAGCGTCGCCGGGTTGAACGGATCGTAGGGCGCGATCAAGGGCGCGAGCACCGCCGAAAGGACCAGGAGGACCACAACTCCGGCTGAAACCATCGCGACCGGCGCATGTCGGAAGGACCAGGCGAGATCGCTGCTCCACACCCGCTGAAATGCCGTCGTCGGAGCCGCCGTGGTCGGCGCTTTTTCGGCAAGGCTCATGACGGCGCCCCTCCCCTGTCGACCCTGAGACGCGGGTCGATGGCGTAGTACAAGAGGTCGACGATGAGGTTGATGCCGACAAACATCAGCGAGATCAGCATGAGGTAAGCCGCCATCACCGGGATATCGACGAACTGAACTGCGTTGATGAAGAGAAGCCCAACCCCAGGCCATTGGAACACAGTTTCCGTGATGATCGCGAACGCAATGATCGACCCGAGTTGAAGGCCGGTCACGGTGATCACCGGGACCAGCGTGTTCTTCAGCGCGTGGCGGAAGTTCACAATCCGCTCCGAGAGGCCACGTGCGCGCGCAAAGCGGATGTAGTCCTGACGGAGGACCTCAAGCATCTCCGACCGCACGACACGCATGATCAGCGTCATCTGATAGAGCCCGAGCGTGATCGCCGGCAGGACCAGCGCCTTCAGCCCGCTCAGCGTCAAAAAGCCCGTGCTCCAACTTCCGATATCGACGGTCTCTCCTCGCCCAAAGGATGGAAGCCAACCGAGCTCAACCGAGAACACATAGATCAGCAGGATCCCGATCAGAAACGTCGGAAGTGAGACGCCGATCAGCGAGACGGTCATGACAGTGTGGCTGGTCGGCCCGTCGCGCCGGATCGCGGTGAAGACGCCGAGGGCGACCCCAATCACAATGGCAAAGAGGCCGGAGACGGCGGCAAGCTCCAGCGTCGCGGGCGCGCGTTCGACCAGGATTTCGGCAACCGGGCGCCCCTGCCGGTAGCTGATCCCGAAATCGCCTTGGAGCGCGTTGCCAAGGAAGCGCAAGTACTGGATCGGGAACGGCTGGTCGAGGCCGAGATCCGCGCGGAGACGGGCGATGTCGGCATCCGTCCGCTCCTGCCCCAACATGTTGTCGATCGGATCGCCGATGAAGCGAAACATCGAAAAGGCGACAAGACCGACCACAAGAAGGACGACCAGCGATTGCAGAACGCGTTGAAAAACGAAAGCGGCCATCCGGGTCCCCCTTGTTTCAGACCTTGAAACGCGCGCCGGCCGCGGGTCAAGGAAAGAGGTGATCCTGCCGGGGGGCGATGCCTCGCCTGCCCGTTCCAGTGGCGCGGCGCCACATGTCCCGACCGTCGCACGGACGCCTGCTCAACGTCGTGAGCCGAGGGCTCGTCCTCCGGCACGCCGGGCGCTGCACTACATCTCTTTTTCGAATGTGATCGACCCACCCCGGGTGACCTCTCGCCATTCCGACGCCGTCCTGTCTGGCCAAATGACCCGTGCCTTGACCTGCTCGCGCGCACCGATCCCGAAATGGAGCGGCAGAATCGAGCCGCCGGCATGCCCGCCGCCGACAAGGCGGCTCTGACTGAGGATGCGGTCGCCGAGATCAAGCTCGATCCGCGCGCCGACGGCGAACCGGTTGCTCCCCGGTTGGCGGACATCAATCGCCACGGCGCCGCCGAGGGGCCGACCGGCCACGAGCCGCACCGGCTGGTTCCTGTTCACTGTCAGGATGTCGCGCGCGCCGTCGCCCGTCAGATCCTGAAAAACGGCCCCGCGCCCCTTGGTGTCGACGGCGAGCCCCGCCTCATACCCAACTTCGCGAAATCCATCAGGCCCGCCGAGGAGCAGCGTGTCCGGATCGAACGCGGCCATCCGGGGCATTTCGTCCACATTGCCCTTCACGATCAGAAGGTCGGTCCACCCGTCATTGTTGGCGTCCCCAAACTCAGTGTGCCAGGCCGTCGACGGACGGAGGTCCGGCCCGGCATAGGGGCGCTGCGCGGTGGCGCCGAGGCTCCGCGCGACATCGTCGAAGCGGGGACCACCGCCCTCCCTCACCTGCTCAAGCCGGTTGTCCGCCATCGAGGTCACGGCGATCTCCGGCCGGCCGTCCCCGGTCAGATCGGCGGCCGCGAGCCCCATGCCCCAAAGCGAGACGTCGTCCCACCCCTCTGCCGATGTCCAGGGCTTGAGCCCCTCGGGCGTGAGTTGCAGGAGCTGTTCGGACTGACCCCGGTCATAGTACTCCCGGTCGTTGGCAAGGCGGAGGTCGAAGCGCCCCACACCATCCCAATCGACAAACAGGGCCGAGAGGCTACAGGCGCCGGGGATCTCGATCGGCGCGCCATAGGCGTTGCCCTCAGGGCGGAGGAGGTAGCTCGCCTCGCAGTTTCCACGCCGGGCGAGCGGCCGGTCGCGCGGAACGTAATTGCCGACAAAGAGCGTGGGCAGGCCCTCCCCCTCCCAGTGAGCGGCGAAGGCCGTGCTCCAGTCGGCGCGCTCGGGCAGGCCGAAGCGGTCGGTCGCATCTTCGAACTGACAGTCGCCGAGACCGCGCAGGAGCCTGTTTCGCCCGAAGCGAAGCACGAAGAGATCGAGGGTGCCGTCCCCTTCGATGTCAATCGGGTAGACGCCCGTCGAGCCCAGGATCTCCACCAGATCGGATCGGCCGAAGCTCGGCGGCCGCCCCGGCCGCCCGGTGTTTCGCCAGAGCGTCAGAGGCGCCTCGGCCCCGGCAATCGCAAGATCCGGCAGCCCGTCGCCGGAGCAATCGAAGGCCGCCGCACCACCGCCGACCACATAGTCGGTCCCACCGGAATAGACGTGGTGGAGCCCCGCAACCGCTGTCGCATCGACAAAGACCGGTGTCTCGGCGGCTACGACGCCGACGAACGCTGCGAGCGCGACAGCCGCGCCAGCGCCAACTCGGTGATCCCGTCGAGCGCGAGTGCCGCCGCGCCTTTGGCCCAGAGCAAGTCTCCCCATTCGTGCACCTCCACGCGCGGCGGAGGGTCGCCCGCCATGATGATGTTCGCCCGCATTTCCGCCAGAACGGTCTCGTCGTGGAGGTAGCGGTAGCGCATGCTGCCCCCCGACAACACGATCAACGAGGGGTCGAAGATGTTGACCACATTGGCGAGCCCAAGCCCGAACATGCGCCCTGCACGGCGAAAGATCTCGACCGCGCGCGGATGCCCTGCCTCCGCTGCAGCATAGAGGGCGGTCATGCCAGCCTCGGCATCGCCACCTCGCGCGGGGCCCACAATCACATCAGCCTCCCTCAGAAGCGCGTACTCGGCCACATAAGCCTCCAGGCACCCCCGCTGACCGCAGGTGCATAGCGCCCCGTCGAGCGCAACTTTCGTGTGGCCAAGCTCCGCCGCCTTGTGGCGTGCGCCCCGGTAGACCCGTCCGTCGATCACGATCCCCATGCCGAGACCGCTCTCGAGCGTCACGGCCACGAAGTTCTTGACGTCGCGGCCGAGGCCGAAGCGGAGCTCCGCCATCGCCACCAGATTGGCATCGTTGTCGGTGAAGACAGGACAGGCGAAGCGCCCCTCCAGAAGCCCGGCCAAATCGACATCGCGCCGGTCAAAGGACCGGCTCCAATGCACGCGCCCGCGCTCCCCGTCGACGAAGCCCGGGACACCGATGCCAATGGCGGAGATATCGTCGGTGGCCAAACCGCCCTCAGCCGCAATCCGAGCGACACCCGCAGCGATCGCGTCGGCCACCCGCTCGGGCGGTGCCGGACCGGGGGCCATCGGCATCTCCTGTTCGGCGAGCGTGACACCGGAAAAGTCGAGCAGGGCCAATGTCAGCGCCCGGTCTGCAAGCTTCCCGCCGACCACGCAATGCGCCTCCCCCCGAACCCGCAATCCGACCCGCGGTCGGCCCCGGCGCCCGGCCTCGGGCTCAGCCAAAGGCATCTCGGCCAACAGACCTGCGGCGATCAGATCGGCCGTCACGCTCGTCACTGTCGGGGGGCTCAACCCTGTGCGCCGACTGACCTCGACCCGCGCAATCCGCGGGCGGGAGCGCACGGCCTCAAGGACAAGCGCAGCGTTGGAGCGCTCATCTCCGGGCCAGCTCACCGGTGCCTCAGCCGCAACCGCACGGCAGTGGCTCATTTATTTTCCCAGTCGAATTATATCCCATGCATTCTCGCGTGGATGACGTCTCGCAGGCGCAGCATTGGCAACGCTTACCGTCAGACTGCGATAAATTAATTTGACAAGCAAATTAAATCCACGACACTTGATCCATCAAAAGCGGAAGCACTCGATTCCAAAACACCAAGGGGAGGACCCGTCATGACATTTTTGAGATCCGCCGCACTCGCGGCCCTGATGGCAACCACCGCCGGCATCACCCTCGCCGACGGACATGCTGTGACAGTCGGCGTCAGTTGGTCGAACTTCCAGGAGGAGCGCTGGAAGACCGACGAAGCGGCAATCAAAGGCGCGCTCGAAGCGGCCGGCGCAACCTACATTTCGGCAGACGCGCAGAGCTCTTCGGCCAAGCAGCTGTCGGATGTCGAGGCCCTGATCGCACAGGGCGTGGACGCGCTGATCATTCTGGCTCAGGATTCTCAGGCCATCGGACCCGCCGTCGACGCCGCCGCGAACGAGGGCATTCCGGTCGTCGGGTATGACCGCCTGATTGAGGACCCGCGTGCCTTCTACCTCACGTTCGACAATGTCGAGGTCGGTCGGATGCAGGCCCGTGCGGTCCTCGCCTCCCAGCCGAGCGGCAACTATGTGATGATCAAGGGCTCACCCACCGACCCGAACGCAGACTTCCTCCGCGGTGGCCAGCAAGAGATCCTGCAAGCGGCCATCGACGCGGGCGATGTGACGATTGTGGGCGAAGCGTATACGGATCAGTGGCTGCCAGCGAACGCTCAACGCAACATGGAGCAGATCCTGACTGCGGAGGCCAACGAGGTCGACGCCGTGGTGGCCTCGAATGACGGCACCGCTGGCGGGGTTGTTGCCGCTCTGACGGCGCAAGGGATGGAAGGCATACCGGTCTCTGGTCAAGACGGCGACCACGCGGCCCTCAACCGGATCGCACTCGGGACCCAGACGGTCAGCGTGTGGAAAGACGCACGTGATCTCGGGCGGGCTGCCGGTGAAATCGCTGTTGCGATGGCCGGCGGCGCGGACATGTCGGGGATTGACGGGGCCATCGAGTGGACCTCCCCCGGAGGCACTGCACTGACGGCGCGGTTCCTGGAGCCCGTGCCGGTGACCGCTGAGAACCTCACAGTCGTGGTGGACGCTGGGTGGATCGACCAGGAGAAGCTCTGCCAGGGCGTGACCAACGGACCCGCCCCCTGCAACTGAGCGCACCGCCAGAGGCGCGCATCCCGGGCGCGGCCCGGGATCCTGAGGCCCCACGGGGCCTCAGGCGGCCGGCTTGCCGGCCGGCGCGCCCGGCCACCCGGCCCACCCCAAGGCCCACCGCCCAAAGGAACCGACATGTCCGACGCCGCTGATCACGACCACGCGCGCTCGACGGCAAAGCTGTCTTTTGCGGATCTTCAACTGGACACCCGCCTCCTCGGTATGGTCGGCGCGTTCATTGCAATCTGCGCTGTTTTCCACTTCATGTCGGACGGGCGCTTCCTGACGCCGCGCAACGTGTTCAATTTGACGATACAGACCGTCTCTGTCGCCATAATGGCGACAGGTATGGTGTTCGTCATCGTGACCCGTCACATTGACCTCTCCGTTGGATCACTCCTCGCGACATGCTCCGCGGTGATGGCTGTGATGCAGACCGACCTGTTGCCAAACGCCCTCGGGCTCGGCCTCGGCAACCCGATCATCCCATGGGTCACAATCGTCATCGGCATTGCGGTGGGCGCCCTCATCGGTGCCTTCAACGGTTGGTTGATCGGTTACCAGTTGATCCCTGCCTTCATCGTAACACTCGGCGGTCTGCTCGTCTGGCGCTTTGTAGCCTGGTACATCACCAACGGTCAGACCATCGGCCCGCTCGATCCGATCTTCCTCACCCTCGGGGGCACGCGGGGAACGCTCGGCAGCACGGGGTCTTGGATTTTCGGCGGAGTGATGGCGTCGGCAGCCGTTCTGCTCCTCTTTCTCTCCCGCCGCGGCAAGCTCCGCCACAACGTCGCTGTCAAGCCGCTCTGGGCCGAAATGACAGTGGCCGCCCTTGCCGTGATCGGCATTCTTGGCTTCGTCGCAATCCTCAACGCCTATCAAGTTCCCGAGCGCGTCTTGGCGCGGGACTTTGCGGCCCGAGGGCTCGAGGTGCCGGAGGGCTACACCGAGAGCTACGGCATTCCCTTCTCCGTTCTCGTCCTCATCGCCATCACGGTCGGCATGACGATCCTCGCCACCCGAACACGGCTCGGACGATACATCTTCGCCACCGGCGGAAACCCCGATGCCGCGGCGCTCTCTGGGATCAACACGCGGATGCTGACCGTCAAGGTGTTCGCGATCATGGGGGCGCTTTGCGCGATTTCGGCCGTCGTGGCCTCGGCCCGGCTCGCAAACCACACCAACGACATCGGCACGCTCGATGAGCTTCGCGTCATCGCGGCCGCTGTCATCGGCGGCACAGCGCTCGCCGGAGGCTCGGGCACGATCTACGGCGCAATCCTCGGGGCGCTCATCATGCAGTCGCTTCAATCCGGCATGGCCATGGTGGGTGTCGATGCGCCGCTTCAGAGCATTGTTGTCGGCGCAGTCCTGGTCCTCGCGGTCTGGATCGACATCCAGTACCGCAAGCGCGTGGGAGAGTGAGCATGACGCCCCTCGTCGAACTGACAGCCATGTGCATCAGCTTCGGTGGCATCCGCGCTGTCGACAATGTCTCCGTCGATCTGTACCCGGGCGAAGTTGTCGGTCTTCTCGGCCACAATGGCGCGGGCAAATCCACCCTGATCAAGATGCTCTCGGGGGCATATGCGCCAGATGCCGGCGAGATCCGCATCAACGGCAGACAGGTCAAAATCACCTCGCCCCGCGATGCGCGGAGCCACAACATCGAGACGATCTACCAAACCCTCGCCCTCGCCGACAATCTCGATGCCGCCTCGAACCTCTTTTTGGGCCGTGAGCTCGTCAACGCCTTCGGTTTTGTGGACGACGACCGGATGGAGGCCGAGACGCGCAAGATTATGGGCCGCCTCAACCCCAACTTCCAAAAGTTCGACGCGCCTGTGAAGGCGCTCTCAGGCGGGCAGCGGCAGTCGGTGGCGATCTCGCGTGCGGTCTATTTCAACGCCAAAATCCTGATCATGGATGAGCCGACAGCGGCGCTCGGCGTGCAGGAAACCAAGATGGTGGCCGATCTGATCGACGAGCTGAAGCGCCAGGGGCTCGGCATCTTCCTGATCGATCATGACATCCACGCGGTGATGGAGCTCTGTGACCGGGCGAGCGTCATGAAGAACGGGAAGCTTGTTGGCACAGTAAAAGTGTCGGATGTCACAGAGGATGACCTTCTCGGGATGATCATTCTCGGCAAGATGCCCGAAGAACGCGCCGCCACGTAATCACCACATCGTGGTTACACTTTATTAGGAGATCGACTTCATCTTTCGCACAGGTCGGAGACCGCGTGTGTACCCGTCGCTTTCGTAACAAGGACCGTGTGATGTCGATTCTCAAATTGCTGAATCCGCTTCCAGCGGCGGCCCCCGCGCTGTCACTGAATGAGACGCCAGGAGATTTCACCGACACTCTCCTTCAAGCGATTGAGGACTTTGAGACGCTCAAAGGACGTCGGCGCCTGATCAACCTCACGCCGAGCGATCTGATCACGCTCCGCGACTGGCTGCAGAGCATCATTGCGGACGGACGGCGCAACGGGGCATCGCGCCTGACCGCCTCGGCAGAGCAGCTCGACGTCGCGCTGATGGAGATCGAGGCAGAGGCGCACGGGTACTCTCAGCGCTTCGACCTCCGCCGGCTGTTTGAGGGGTTTCTTGACGAGGCACGGCGCAGCCTGGCGGAGTTGGAGGCCGATGCTGCGGGACAGATCGTCCACACGCAGGGCGACCAGCCAGTCGTGCTAGTCATCGACGACGAGGCGCATGTCCACACGTTGATGGAGCGTGCCATCGGTCGGGAGGCGGAGGTTCTGTGCGCCTTTGACTGTGCAGAGGCGCTTGAGCGTCTCGACACGCGCAGGCCCGATCTGATCCTGCTCGATGTGCACTTGCCCGATATGAAGGGCACCGATCTTTTGTCTGAGCTGAAGGGCGACAAGGCGCTGGCGCAGATCCCGGTCGCAATGCTCTCCAACAGCTACGATGACCAGACGGTTGCGGCGAGCCTGGTTCGCGGCGCGATCGACTATCTGTCGAAGGACATTCAGATCGCATCCCTCCGTCCCCGCGTGATGGAGATGCTGCAAAACGGTCGCGCGCGCCTCATCGGCAACGCCTGACGCCCCTCCCGTTAGGGCTGCGACCCCCGGACCCTCCGCGCGCCACCCCGATCCGGGCGGAGGGGCCGGTTCCCGTTCCCGGGCTTAGGGGGCAGCCCAAAGCTCCACGCCCTGCACTTGATCCGGACAGGCGTCTGCCGCCTCGGTCAGCGTCTCAACTGCACGGTCCAGGGTGTCTGCAACTTGGGCGACGCGGCTGGCGGCGTCAGGGCCCCGCCCAACCAGAACAACACGCCCCAGCCGTCCCGCATCCAGGGCCGATTGCAGATGCGCAAGCGCAACCTGCGACGCGTGGGTCAGATCACCAGCGGTGTCGAATCTAAGTATAGGCCCTGCGCGGGACAGCCCCACAAGCTTTGGATTGGACGACATGCCCTTCCGAAGGAGCGGCAAGACAGGAACGAGGCCCAGTTCACTGAGGCGCGCTTGCGCGGTCACCGTTGTCAGATGTGTTGCAAGCGCCGCGCCACTTGCCTCGCTCCAATAGAGGTAGAGCGGGCGGCTGAGCGGATAGCGCCCGGACGCGATCTCATCGGTGCTCGGGCGGGTCGGCGCGCCGCACCCAAGATCGAGGGCAACCACGTCGCCCCCGGGGCTTGCAACACTGGCAAGGCCGATGGCACCCGGAAACGTCTCCACAGCGGCTGCGATGCCGGCATCATTGTCGATGCTGAGCGTGGTCAGCGCTGCATCCGAGAGACCAAGGCCAGCCAAAAGCGTCGCCCGCTGATCCGTGCCGCCCCGACGGAGCACAGGCAGAACCCGCAGGTCACGCCCACTGAGCGACGCCCACGCTCCGACGCGGCCCGACAGCACATCCGTCAGCTCCGCCATCGTCAGTGTGTCACGTCCGACGCCGCGGCCGACCCGGACAGAGAGCGCGTCGAACGCGAGCACCGTTTCCACCATCGCCGCCGTCAGCTCCGCAGGTCGTGCGCGGCGTGCGGTCACAGCGATGTCCGCAGCGCCGTCGCGGAGCGCTGCCAAAGCCTCCGCAGCCCCCGCCGGGCGCGCCACAACGACAAGCTCGGACATGTCGCCGGCTTTGAACCGCACGCCGGTGCCGTCCTGCGCTTGGCCAAGCGCGCGGCCCCCCGCGGCGTCCCAGACTTCCAGCATCCGCGGAAGGATCCGCCAGACCATCGCATCGGTCCCAACGACGCGGAGCGCCGGCGCGTCCTCCTCGCAATCCGTGCAGCCTGCAGGCTCGGGCATCGCAACGCGCGGAGCGGCACCCAAAGCCGTCGCCGCCAGAACAAAGATCACGCCGAGCAGATGTTTCACGACCGAACCCTCCAGAGCCGCGCGAACCCTCTCCGAGGAGGGTTAACGTAGGCTTTCCGCGCCACCGCCTTGCAATCCTCGACCCGACGCGGCACGAGGCTGTCATGTCCCGTCCCGCACCGCCCCGCATTGGCATGGTCTCGCTCGGTTGCCCGAAAGCGCTGGTCGACAGCGAGCGGATCCTCACCCGCCTCAGAGTTGAGGGCTACGCGATCAGCCCGGATTATGCGGGCGCAGATGCGGTGATTGTGAACACCTGCGGCTTTCTCGACAGCGCCAAGGCAGAGAGCCTCGAGGCGATCGGCGAAGCGCTGTCTGAGAACGGTCGGGTCATCGTCACGGGGTGCATGGGCGCCGAGGCCGAGGCGATCACGGACGTGCATCCCGCTGTTCTCGCCGTCACTGGACCGCAGCAATACGAGCAGGTCCTCGACGCGGTGCACGAAACCGTCCCGCCGACGCCCGATCCCTTCATCGATCTCGTGCCGCCCCAGGGCATCCGGCTGACGCCGCGGCACTATGCCTATTTGAAAATCTCCGAAGGCTGCAATCACAGCTGCAGGTTCTGCATTATCCCGTCGCTCCGCGGTCGCCTCACCTCGCGCCCGGCAGGCGCTGTCCTCCGCGAGGCCGAGCGGCTCGTGGAGGCGGGCGTGCGGGAGCTTCTGGTGATCTCGCAAGACACGTCGGCCTACGGCGTCGACATCCGGCACGGGGAGAGTGCGTGGCGCGGGGCACCCCAGCGCGCCCACATCACGGACCTCGCGCGGGCGCTCGGCAGCCTCGGAGCTTGGGTGCGGCTCCACTACGTTTATCCCTACCCGCATGTCTCTCAGCTGATCCCGTTGATGGCCGAGGGGACGCTGTTGCCCTATCTCGACATCCCGTTTCAACACGCCCACCCCGACACCCTCCGCCGTATGGCCCGCCCCGCCGCCGCCGAGAAAACCCTCGACCGGATTGCGGAGTGGCGGCAGATCTGCCCGGAGATCGCTCTCCGCTCCACCTTTATCGTCGGCTATCCGGGCGAGACCGAGGCGGAGTTCCAAACCCTCCTCGACTGGTTGGAAGAGGCCCGGCTCGACCGTGTCGGGTGTTTTCAGTATGAAAATGTCGAGGGCGCGCGCGCCAACGCGCTGCCCGACCACGTGCCCGAAGAGGTCAAGGCCGAACGCCACATGCGCTTTATGGAAGCGGCCCAACGGATCAGTGCGGAGAAGCTTGCCGAGAAGGTTGGGCAGCGGCTCGAGGTCATCGTCGACGACATCGAGGACGGCCTGGCCACCTGCCGCACCAAGGCCGACGCGCCTGAGGTCGATGGCAATCTCTTCGTCGACACCTATGTCGACGGGCTGCAACCCGGGGATCTCCTGGACGTGCTGGTCGACGAGGCGGGCGACTACGATCTCTGGGGTCGTCCGGCCGCCGGCACTGAGAGGGCGACGGGTGCAGTCTGACATCAAGACGCGATTGGCCGCAATCGCCATGGTCGTCGGGGCGTCTCGGCCTGCCACTGTTGTAATCAGCACCTGAGAGTGCTCTGCTACATGAAAGACTCA
>JBCCWM010000122.1:0-11537 GCA_039193505.1 Pseudomonadota bacterium
CGCAGCGGCGTTCTGGTTGCCGTAAACGAAGAGATGGCAATCGGCGCCGGCGGTCCGCGCGGCAGCGGCGAGCGCGACGGCGCATTTCTCGACCCCGCCAAATTTCAGGATTGGAAGGACGAAGCCGATCTGTGGCCGCCCACGCCGCGGCAGGAGGAGCGGCGCCCCGTTGAGCGCGCTCCGCGACAGCACATCGGGGAGCTTTGTCGGCCCGGTGATCTCCGCGGGCCAGCGCCAGGGGCGGTAAGCCTCGCGCCCGGGCGTCGCAAACCGAGTGGCGAGCAGGCGGTCGGCCGTGAGCGTCAGTTGTTCGGCAAGACCCGGCGCGTCGGAGGACGGCGGCGGCGCCGGAAGGCTTGCGTGGAGCGTCGTCAGCCGGGCGCCGGACACCAGCCGGATGAGGAGGCCGCTCGCCGAGCGCTCCGCCAGTGCCGTGACCAGCCTGTCTGTGCGGATCATCAGGGCTTCGGCCGGGCGGATTGCGGTGGCAAAGGCGTCGAGGACGGATGTGTCCTCCGGCGCGTGCGCGTCCGGCATCCACTCCGCCGGCCAGCGCCGTGTGTTCTCGAACCAGTAATTGCCGTCCTGCACCTCGCGCCCGAGCCGCAGAAGCGAGATGTCCGCGCCAACGAGCCCCTCCTGCAAATGGCAGAACACCCCGCGCCCGAGCCGCGCATCGCCGAGCACGGCCTCGGCCGGTGGCCGGGTGATGAGCACGAAGGGCGGCAGCCGCACCCGCTCGCGCTGGGCGAGTGCGGCGAAGAGCGTTTCGGCCAGCGTGTCGAGCGGTGCCGCGGTCGGCGCGAGCGTCGGACCCGAGAGGGTTTCGATCCGGCCGTCCTCCGTTGCGATCCGGATCGCAAAGGGACCCTCCTCGAGGGCGGCCTGCAGGATCCCGTCGCGGGCGTAGAGCCAGCGGTGTTGGCTCGAGATCTGCTCGCGCAGGGTGGTGTCGCCGGCATGGCTGCCCGAGAGCATGCTCTCGGGGCGCTTGCGGTAGCGGAAGACGGTGGTTGTCAGCCGCGCGCCGCGATAGCCCTCTGCGCTGGCCTGGAGCCAGAAATCCCAGTCCTCGTATCCGGCGCGCATGGTCTCGTTGAACCTGAGCCCCGCATCGAGCACGCGGCGCCGGAGAAGCGATCCGGCCTCGCATTGGTTGGAGGCGGACATGCGGGCGACGGAGTATGCGGCGCCGTTGTGGGCATAGGTCTCGATCCCGAAGAAGTCGAAATTCGGAAAGAACCAGTCCGCTGCGGGGTCCTCGTCGAGGAGGCGGTGGAAGAGGGCGGCCGCGCTCCGCTCCAACCGGTTGTCGGCGTCGAGGAAAAAGACGGCGTCGAGCTCCGGCCACGTGGCGAGTGCGGTTTCGATCCCGATGTTGCGCGCGGCCGAGAGGCCTTGGTTGGTCTGGTGGACCGGCACCACCTGGCCCGGGTGAGCGCGGGCCCACCCCTCGATCAGCTCCGCCGTTTCGCGGGCTGGGCAGCCGTCATTGACGGCCACGACGCCGAGCGAGGTTCCCGACAGCTGATCGAGCGCGCTGCCGATGGCCTCATTGGCGAGGATGCTGTGCCCGTAGATCGGGACGACGCAGACGACGCGCGGCGGCGCCATGTCAGGCCCCGTTCGTCATCGTCACGTCGCGAAAAAGGCCCCAAGCCAGCCTGTTGGAGCGGCGCCCCTCCATCGATGTCGCAAGGAGGAGGTCGAAGGACCCGCGGATCGGGCGGGCGGGAAGCACCCAGGGCACGCCGAATTGACCGGCCTGAAGCTCGATCCAGTGGCCGAGCCAGTCGAGCGCCTGGGTCAGCCGCTGGACACGACCCGCGGGGGCGACGCCGACGGCGAAGGCGATGGGCCCGGACTGGCGGTGCCCGACATGGGCCGAGACGCGCAGTTCCGACAGCGCGCGGGCCGCGATGTTGCGCACGATCCCGCACACCGGTCCGTGGGTCGAGGGGTGGATGAGAATGGCGTTCTCACCGGTCCAGTACTCAACGGCGGTGAAATCGGGGTAGCCGCCGAACTGCTCCCACCGGTGGTGGACCGGCAATTTGCGCACGGGGCTCAGATCCCCGACCGAGACCATTTCCGTGCTGCCGGCGGCCGGCACTTGGCGGGGCATGTGCGGGGGCGGAAGCGGCGCACCGGGGAGGCCGCGATAGCCTTTGAGCGCGAGGGCGGCCTCCCCGGGGCAGCCCGCAGTGCGGACGCGGTATTCCTCAACCGGGGATGGGTAGGAGAGGCCGAGGGCAATTGCGTCGGGCCCGTCATAGCGGATCTCGGCCCAGACATCTTCCGGCGCGCCTTCCAGCACGCGTGGCAGGACAAAGCGGATCCAGCCCGGGCTGAGCCCCGCGAGGGGGAGCGGGACGGCGGGCGAGAGATCCGGGCCGATGTCGCGGACGAGCGTCAGGGTCAAGGTCCCCGGATCCTCGGGCACCTCCCGCACGTAGAGGTCAACGGCGGCGAGGCAGCGGGTTGAGAACGGGAGCTTTTGGCGGATCGGAGAGCTGCCGGCGGCGAGCGGGAGGCCCGCGTCGGCGAGGGGAAACTCCTCGGTTCGGATGTATTTCGGCGCGAGGGAGTGGTAGACGAACTCCTCCACCTGCGAAAAGCGGGCCTGCATGTCCCGGTGCTGCGCGCGGAGCGCTGCGGCCGCCGCCCGCTCCTCTGCGGCGGCTTCCTCGGCGCGGGCAAGGGATGCCGCCAGAAGACCGACGGCGTGAGCGGTCACCTCGGCCTCGCTCGCCTCCGGGGGCAGCGTGACCGCTGGGATGCCGAGTGTCGTCAGGAGCTCCGAGAGCGCGGGGTCGGCGGCGACGTGGTCGGCCTCGTCCGGTGTGGCGATGAGGCCCATCGGGCGCGGGCCGCGGAGGACGGGGCGCCGATTTTGGCCCGCCGCCATCAGCTCAGCCTGCCAGGCCGCGAGGCGCGTGACCGCAAAGCCCGCCACCGAAGTGGTCGCGAGCCCGTCGCCGAGGATCACGAGGGGCTGGGCGGCGTCGGTCATTCCCTCTGTGCTAGCGGAGCCACCGTGACTTTGGAATACGCGATCCACCGCTCAATCCTCCAGATAACTCGTCACGGCGATCGCATCGCGCAGAAGGACGCCCGGACCGTCGAAGGGTTCGTCGAGGGTCAGCGCGAGGCGGGTGCGCGCCGGTGTGCGGGCCTCCAAGGCGACGGAATGCGTGTCGCGCCGGACAACCTGGCCGTCGGCGCCGAGCAGATAGAGCGGCGCAACGGAGTGAAACCGCGCCCCCTCCGGCACGCGGGCGGCCTGGATGTCCTGAAGTTCGAGCGAGAGGGTTCGGCCCTGGCCTGACGCCTCCGCTTCGCGCCCCGCGATAAAGCAGCGCCGCGCCGCGCGCGCTGCCTCCGCCGCTGGCACATAAGGTGCAGCGCGCACCCCCTCGCCGAGGGGGAGGAGGGTGACGTCGGCGATCTCGAGCGTTGGGCCGTCTGTGGGCACCGGGATCAGGATGCTGAGAAACGCGGTCGCGGTCAGACCGTCGGGCCGGATGTCGCGGAGGTCGAAGGCGGCGCTCACGCGCGCCCAGGTCGGGCCAGAGGTGACCGGCTCGGGCGGATGGATGTTGCGAAAGCGGTCGCTGCCGAACTCCTCCGTCAACTGGAGGAACAGGGGCAGCTCGCGGGTCTCGGTGCTGCGCACGAGGAAGGAGAGCGTGAGTTCGCGGGAGACGAGGGCGCCGGGCTCGAGCAGGCGCTGGGAGAGGAAGAGGAACCCCTCGGGGTCGGGGCGGATCGTCTCGATCCGGATGTGCGTGTCGGTGCCGCTTTCCGAGAGTGGCAGGAGCGTAAGGTCGTGTTCCTGGGTGACGACGACACCGGGGCGGTCGTGGGAGGCGGGCATCAGCCACTCGTCGGCGACGTATTGATGGGCGCGCACCCCCTCGACCCGCGGGCCGAGGGTCCAGAAGGCGAAGGCGGGATTGACGACGGCGTTCGGGTGCGTGCCGCGCGCGGCGGTCCGGGACGCGTGGCGGGCGTCGAGATCCTGGAGGCGGGCGAGCATGCTGTCCTCAGCCGCGATTCTGTTGTGTTCGAGGAGCGCGAGGGCCGCGCTGAGCTTGCCTTCGGCTGCCAGGATGCGGGCGACGATCTCGACGGCGCGGGGGCCGTTCGGGGCGGCCTGCTCCCGCGCGAGCTCGGTCTCGAGGTCTGGATGCGCGGTGGATTTCGCCGCCTCGGCGAACCAGTACTCCCACTCGGGCGCTGTTGCCTTGTAGAAAGCGTAGCGCAGGATTGAGCGGAGCTCCGCCGTCTCGGTCGCGCGATTGCCCTCGATGAGCGCGCGCGCGCCGCGCATCTGGTCGAGGATATAGCGGGTCGGGCGGAGCGCGCGGGTCATGCTCTGCGCCTCGGCCCGGTAGTCGAAGAGGAACTCGGGAATGAGCTGCATCCGCGCGCCGGAGAGGAAGGCGCGGGTGAAGAACTCGTAGTCCTCGGCGCCGATGCCATAGGCCTCGGTGAAGCCGCCGAGCGCTTCGAACGTGGTCCGCCGGATGAACGCGTTGGCGTCGCCAAAGGGGTTCGAGGTCAACGCGAGCGGGAGCGAGGGGCCGGGGGGCAGGTAGATCTCGTAGAAGCGCCGCGCCCCGTCGACTGTCCGGAATGTGCGGGCGAGCGCGTTCAGGATGTCGGCACCGGTGGCTTGGGCGACCTCGACAAAGCGCGCGACCTCGTGCGGATGGGCGACGTTGTCGTCGTCCATGAAGAGGAGGTGGTCGCCCTTCGCCGCGCGTGCGCCCGCGTTTCTGGCGGCGCCGAGAAAGCTGTTCTCCTGGAGGATGAGCTGGACCCGGTCGTCGTCGGCCGCTGCGACCATCGCCTCCAGGCGCGCCCGGTCGGCGGGGCGGGAGCCGTCATCGACGATGATGATCTCGAGCCGCTCCCAGGTTTGCGCGCGGAGGCTCTCGAGCGCCTCGCCCACCAGATCGGAGCGGTTGTGGTGGACGAGAATGGCGGAGACGAGTGGGCTCTCGGGCGATGGTGCGGGGGGTGTGTCCGGGGCGAGCGTGACGGTCGCAGCGCGCGGGTCGGGCCGCTCCACCGGGGCATCGAGCCGGGAGAGGAGGGCGTCCCACTCCGCCTCCGCGCCGAGATGCGCCGGGTCGACGCCCGCGATGACGGCCCCCTCTTCGAGGGCGCGTGCGATCCGGCGGGCGAGGTGATGGGCCTCGGGCTCCACCAGGACCTCGTGGCGCTCAGGCTCGGCGGCGAGGGTCTTGAGGGCGCCGCGGTCGGCCATGAGGCAGGGGACGCCGAACGACAGGCATTCATACGCGGTGAGGCCGAAGCTCTCATCGGCGGAGGGGATGACCGTTAGGGGGCGGCGTTCGACCAGGGTCGCGATGGCCCGGTCGCGGCCCATGGCGTTCAGGAACTCCACCTCGCACTCCCACCCCTGGGCGGCGTCGAGGACGCTTGCGGCGGCGTTGCGGTAGCCGTTGATGCAGAAGGCGCCGATGAAGGTGACTTTGCGCGGTTTCGCGAGGCCGTTCTTGTGGAGGTAGGTGACGGCGTCGAGGAACGGGAAGAAGCCCTTTCGGATCTCGAGCCGTCCGAAAAAGCATAGTTCGTCGACGGCGATCCGGTCCCCCCATTCGAGCCCGGTGTGCGGGTTCGAGCGGTAGGGCGAGAGGTTCGAGAGGGCGAGGCTGTCGGCGGGCAGGCGCCAGCCTTGGCCGCGGGCCCAGTCGAGAATGTGGTCGGAGGGGGCGACGACGGTGTCGGAATACTCGATCTGGCGGCGCTCAAGTTCGTAGAGGACGAGGTGGTCTTCGTCGTCTCGGACATGGTTCAAGGGTCGGGCCCATTCCGAAGGGCCGTGGATCGTCGAGAGGATGCGCGTGTTTTGAAAGGCGAGGCCAAGGCGCCGCGCGAGTGCGGTGTAGTATCCGAGGCCGCGGTAGTCGTGGAAGATGAAGAGGTCGAACTGCTCCCACGCGGCGAGGAACTCTTTCACCGCAAAGGCGCGGTTCTGCATGTTGATGTCGAGCGGGTAGAAACTGCGGAGATCGGCGTGGACGAAGCGGATGTTGCGGCGGGCGTAGAAATCCTCCCACGCGGGGGCGTCGTCTCTTCGGAAGTCCGGGTTGACGTAGAGGATGGTGACGTCGTGGTCGCGGGCGTGGTGTTCGGCCTGACCGGCGGTCGACGAGGCGATGCCGCCGCCCTGAAAGGGCCCGAGCAGCTCGAGTGCGATAAAGCAGATCCGCATAGAGGTCCTGACGTCGTCTTACGCGCTCATTAGCGCGGCGACGTGGGCTGGGCCACCCGCATTCGTGGGGCGTCAGGGCGCGACGGTCAGACCGTCCTCGCTGCGGGGCCAGATGAACTGGCTCATGGTCCAGTTGAGGACGTCGAAGGCGGGCAGGACGCGAAAGGCGCCGCCGGCAAGCGGAGAGCGGTAGGGGGCGAAGACATCGACGAGGATGATGTGCGCCCCATCGCCGATGGTCGGCACGCTGTAATTGGCGAGATCGCTTGCGTCGATGGGGTATTTGAAGCTTTCGGCTGTGAGGCAGTTGCCGTCGGCGTCGGTTGGGCAGGTGGCCTCGGTTCCTTCGGGGCCGCTGAGCGACCAGGCGATCGTGTAGTAGCCCTCCGGTATCGAATAGGAATCGGCCGGGATCGGATCGCCCGGTTCCGGGACGGTGAAGTCGATCCGGCTGACACGCAGCACGGCCCCTGCGGGAGCGCTGATGAAGGATTGGTAGAGGTCGCGCAGTTGCACCACGTTGGTCGTGTCGATCTCATCGTAGCGGGAGATGATGTCCGCCACCGTGTGCATGGATTTCGACGCGCGGGAGAATTGGAGAAAGGCGTGGAACGACCCGAATGTCAGCGCGAGCACCGCAAGAAGAAGGGGCAGGACGATCACGAACTCAATCGTGATTGTGCCGTCTTCGTTTCTCCAACGCCGCCGTGATGTCCGCGTCCCCCGTGCCATGTTCCCTCGTCCTCGCGTCAATACGGCTCATGCAGGAAGGCAGACGCCGTTCTGATCGGGAAGCCTCCGCTTTCGTCCAGCCTCAAAACGGTCGTCAGGCCAAAGTCCCTGAAGATCGGGTCGACGATCGCGCAGACCTTGACGACCACGATCTGTGAGGAGCCCCCTGTGTTGTGCCCGTCCGCCGGGTTGAAAGCGTCGAGCTCGTCCTGGGTTGCCGTCCGGTCGAAGCACTCCGTGGGCGTGGTGTCGACGGCGTCGCCGACATCGAGGACCTGGGTCGACACCACCAGGTTCTGGGAGCAGTTCTTGACGACATTGGCGGTGTCGCAGATGCGGTCGCGGAGCGTGTCATAGCCCGGCTCGAGCAGCAGGCCGAGGCGCACGTCCCGCATCGCGACATCGACGGCGCGTTCGACCATCATCTGGCGTGACATCAGAAGGCCACCCTCGAATGCAGCGAACACGACGGCGATGAAGACCGGAAACACGATCACGAACTCAACCGTTGCGCCGCCCTCCTCCGAGCGATTGCGGCGCAGAAGGTTTCGGATCCGGATCCGTTTCATCATGCGACCTCCTCAGTTGGTCAGGCGCAGCGAGTTAATGGCCGCGGCGATGTCGTCGAACGCGCTGCCGAGCGTGGCGGAGGTCGCGAGAAAGCGGTCGCTGGCGTTGGTGGCGCAGTAGTCGAGCACGAACTCTTTCCGGTCCTGCCCTGTTGAGACGTCCGCGGCCGTTTCCGGAGCGATGAAGTCGGGATCGTCGAGACCGGGGATGTTGAACCCGATGGTGAAGACACGCACACGCGGACGCGCATCGTCGGCTGCACGCGGCTCCTTCATGAACCCGCAGATGTTCTCCACGTGCTGGATGGACTGGTTGACCTCCCACCGCACCAATTGCGCGCCATGAATGATGCCGTTGCTCGTGTTGCCGTCCCGGTAGCGCAGCGGGTTGGAGTTGTTGGTCACCACGTTCTGGCGCTCGATGCTGTAGTCCGGCAGACCGTTCATCCAGTCGTCGTTCGGAATGGACCAGTAATCCGCGAGGAGGTCATCCTCCGTCAGCCACTGGCCGATGTGGTCGATGACCTGAGTCCGCTCATCCTCCGATTCGAAGATGTCGCGCGTTTCGAGATCTTTGAGTTTGCCGGTCCAGACATCGTCTTTGACCGTGTATTGCGCCGTGATCTCCCCATCCGTCAGGAAGACGACATACTTCTCGGCGCGGTTCGCATCGTAGTTGAGCGGCCAATCCTTGAAGTTGCTGTCGATCTCGCCGTTCGCCTCCATCTGAGTGACGATGGAGCGCGCTGCCGGCGACAGAGCGTAGAGACCCCATTTGAGGGCGACGTCGATGCCCGTGCCGTCAAACATCGGCATGTTGTCGATGGCGAGTTTCAGCTCTTCGGCATCGTTGGAATAGGCCAGAATCCCGCCTTGCGCATCGGGGCACCAGCCCCAGCGGACCGCCAGGGTCTGACCCGGAAACCGCGCGTACCGTTTGAACATCGGCGTGATCGAGTAGGAGGCGTTGTCGTCGAACTGATCTGCGCGATCACTCTCGAAATCTGCGGTCGGCACAACCGGACAGACCGGGTAGTTCGACAGGTCCGGGAGGGCCCAGCTCGGGAGTGCGCCGCCGATTGCATTGAGATAGGGGTTCAAGTTGCCCGGGTTCACCGTTCCAGCGAACGGGACGAGTGTGACGGATGTCAGATCCTGCGTCTCAGGCGTCAGAATTTTGTCGATGAAGTCCTTCGCTGCGATCTTCATTCCGTTGAATTTCGCCGCCCCGGTGGACGTGTCGTCGGTGTCCATCGAGTTGGAGATGTCGAGGACGATGACGACCTCTACTGCGCGCCGCGTTTGCGCCGCCTCCGTCGCGGCCGAGACGCTCATCGTCGGAAAGCCGGTGAAGCGCAGGAAATGGGTCTTGAACTGCAGCGTGCCGGACACAGTGATGCTGCGCTCGGTCAGGGTGGTGTCATCCCACGCCTTGTTGTCTTCGGTCTCGAGTTGGATGTTCAGTGTCGGAACGGCACCGGCACCCCGCCATTTGGTCGAATCGGCGACGAACTCGTTCAGAATGTCGGCCGGAGGCGCCGTCTGGCTGAACGCAGTCGCAGCAAGCGCGCCGCGATCGATCGCGTTCTGAAGCTCCGCCCGGTAGAGCTCGTGACGCATAAGATCCACGCCCATGCCGGCCCCCGCGAGAACCGTCAAAAACGAAATGAGTGTTACGGGCAGCATCGCGCCGTCCTCATCTCGAATTGCATTGCGACCTATCGCTCGGAACAACGGCATTTTGGACTCCACACTCCCAATCGCGCGCACTCGCGCTGATCCCCACACGGCAATATCCCCCAGAATGTGTCTAAAATTCGGCTCTCGACGCAAGTACAAATCCACTCTTTACAGTGTGATCAGCCCCTTTTCGTTGGATTTGGTTAATTGAATATGTGTAAATCGTGACCTTGGCGCGGCCAAAAATAGGCAAAGCCGCGTATGACCCCTCCTTCATGCACGCAATGCGTTAGTTTTCTATTGAGTGGACGGCGATCTCCGCACGGAAACTTCCGACTACACGCGGTCTTCGGCAAAAGTCCGCTCATAACTTTGCAATATGTATCGCCTCACCCGAGTCCTGGCGGCCGCACAGGGTGCCAAATAGGTCACATAGTGATTCGGATGCTGCGCTGCAGCATGCTCAGATGTGGCGAACTGTGGCGCCCGGAACGAGGCTGAAGCCCACATCTATCGAGGAGCGCACGGGCTCCCCCGCCAGACGGGCCGCCATCGCGGAGGCGGCATCCTGCCCAAGCTTGAGATGCGAGACCTGGATGGTCGTCAAACGGCGCTGCAACACGGCCGTGACGGGCATGCTGCCCCAGCCGGCGATGCCGATCTGATTCGGGACGTCGAGCCCGTTGCGCTCGCAGAATTGGAGGCCCCCGAAGGCCATCGCATCGTTCTGATAGAAGATGCACTCGACCCGCGCGCCGGTCGCAAAGAGCTGCTCGGTTCCGTAATGCCCGGGATAGTAGCTGGCGGTGTCATGGAGGCAGAACTGTCGGGTGATGGTGCCGCCGCCATCGGCGACGGCCTTCGAGAAGCCCTCCAGCCTCGCGGAGGCGGCGTTCGCCGTGTCATGAGAGGTGCCGACATAGCCGAGCGCGCGGTAGCCGAGCCCGATCAGGTACTGACCCATCCGGTAGCCGCTGTCGAAATGCGCGATGCCGACACTGACATCGAGCGGGCTTGAGTTCAGGTCCCAGATCTCGACGAGGGGGATGCCGGCGTTCTTCAGCATCTCCCGCGCGCGGGGGGAGTGGCCGCGGCCGGTGAGGATCAGCCCCGCGGGCTGCCAGGAGAGGACCGTGCGGATCCAGCGCTCCTCCTCCTGCAGGGTGTGCTGGGTGAGGCCGAGGACGGTCTGGTAGCCGAGGCTCCCGAGCTTGCGGTCGATCCCTTCGAGGACCTGAGCGAAGACCTCGTTGCCGAGATCCGGGATCGAGACGCCGACGAAAGTGGAGCGGCGGTCGCCCGCGAAAACGGTCGCGAGGCGGTTCGGCACGTAGCCGAGCCGGTCTGCGACCGCCTCGACCTTTTTCCGGGTCGCCTCGGAATATCCCCCTTCATCGCGGAGGACGCGGCTCGCCGTCATCTTCGAGACGCCGGCCTCGCTGGCAACCTCGGCGAGGCTTACCCGGCTGGGTTTCTGGGATTTTTCGCGCATCGAGCCATGGGATCTGAGATGGCGGCTTTGTCCTTGACAAAATCCTCGGGTCGGAGCGAGATTAGCGTAACGTTACGGGTAACGCAATGAACGTGACCCGATCCGTCCCGGGAGGACATATATGCTCGCCGCGCCGCAAGGCCTGTTCTTCGATGCCATCGACAAGCAGTTCGGGGGGACCTATGCGCTCCGCGATGTGTCGCTTGCCGTCGGGCGCGGGGAGATCGTGGCGCTCCTGGGTGAGAACGGCGCGGGGAAGTCGACGCTGATCAAAGTGCTCGGCGGCATTCATCAGCCGGATGCGGGCCGGGTCCTGATCGATGGCGCCCCCTACCAGCATCGGCCGGCGGGCTTCGGCGAGCGGCAGAAGGTGGCCTTCATCCACCAGGATCTCGGTCTGATTGAATGGATGACGGTGGCCGAGAACATCGCGCTCTCGCTCGGGTACAAGCGCCGGGGCGGGCTGATCCGTTGGCGCGAGGTTGAGCGGTTTGCGGCGGCGGCGCTTGCCAAGGTGGACTGCACCTTCGATCCGACGACGCGGGTCGAGGATCTGAGCCGGACTGAGAAGTCGCTGGTGGCCATCGCGCGGGCGCTGGCGGTCGACAGCGAGTTTCTGGTCCTCGATGAGCCGACGGCCTCGCTGCCGGCCAATGAGGTGGAGCGGCTCTTCGCAGCGCTCCGCCCGCTCCGCGACCGCGGGGTGGGCATGATCTATGTGAGCCACAGGCTCGACGAGATCTTTCGGATTGCCGACCGGGTCGCGGTCTTGCGCGACGGGATGATGGTCGGCGTGCGGATGGTGGAGCACACGACG
>JBCCWM010000123.1:0-11468 GCA_039193505.1 Pseudomonadota bacterium
ATCCGCTCTGGGGACTGAGCCACGCTTCCGCACCGCCGGGAATCCCCTCCCGATCACCACGTCCGGGAGACGCCCCAAGATGGCACCGACACGCGTCGAACTCTGTCGATCGCCCGCGGAATGCACTGTTGCTCTTACAATTGCCATCCATCACTTGGCATCGGCCGATCTTAAAAAGCTATTTTGTAAGTTAGCGCTGATTTCATTTTATAAGGCGTCAATCTAAAATATATAAATGGTCAAACCTCTCTAAAAATCAACAAAGCAGAGTGCTACAGACTTCAACCAACGCGCTTTGATCTCGTCTCTCGGTGGGGGGTCCCAATCGGTTGGTGGCGTGTTTCATTATGGAAAGCTGAGGGAGGTTTTCGATGGCGGCGGGGATCGGGTCCGGGAGGGGGTTTTCGGCGGATGATCTGCAGCGGCCGGCGCGCACAAACCGGGATGCACGGCACGTTCGACGGCTGCTCGCGGTGACACTGGACAGCGGCAGCCGAATGGACGCCGCACGGGTCGGCGGAGCGACCCGCCAGATCGGGTGGCGAGGAGGAGCAGAACACGGTCCGGCGGACCGTGTTCCCGACGAACGGCTTCTTCGCGTCAACGCCGAGGGTCCCCAGCCGAGGCCGTCTCTCGACGGCGTCGTCCGCTGGCGGCTCGTCGACCCGGCGCAATGGCTGTGGACCGAGTTTGGGGTGTCGGCCAGCGAAACCACGATCGGCCGCAAGCTGCGGGCGCTTGGAGATGCCAAGCTCTCGGCGCGGCCGGAGGCCTCTGGACAGGGCCCGCAGGCCATCGACGAGGTCGAAAAAGCTCCCCCTGACCTCATGGCAGGGATCCGGGCGCGGTCGGGCGGCCGACGGGTCGAGCTATGGTTGCATAAGGTCGCCACGATGCCGCCACCGATCCGAGGCTCGCGGCGAACGCGCGGATCGGTCAGAGTGAGAGGGACAGGAAAACGATCCGGGCGCTCGTTTTTCCTGCGAACAAGCTGACCCGCAGGTGGGCCCGCCACGGCACCCGACCCCGCGCAGCCCGTGACCAGCGCACCAAGTGGGCACTCGCCATCGTCCTCGGATCGATGGCGGATCGATGGCTCGGTCTTCGGGGCCATCTGCCCGGAACGCGGCATCGGCGCGGCACTTGTGTTGCCCCAGGCCGACACTGCCGCGGTGCAGGCGCGCCTCGCCGAGAGCAGCGCACATGTCGCGCCCGACGCCCATGCCGTGCTCCTCCTCGACCAGGCCAGCTGGCACATGTCGGGCAAGCTCGTCTTGCCCGACACCATCACCCTCGTGCCGGTGCTGCCCCGCTCCCCAGCGCTCACTCCGCCCAACGGCGATGGCAGGCAATCGCCTGTCGGCCGGCGGGTCGAGACTGTCTGGCAGGTCAAGCGCCCCTCTCGGCGTTGCTTGGTACCGCAGGCCGGGCAGTGGACGACCGGCGCTCGAACCGGGTCTTCAAGAGCTCCGACGATATCGTCGATCGCTGCCGCTCCGCACGGAGTGACCTCGTCGACCAGCCATGGCGTCTGCGCTCCATCGGCAGGCGCGATTGGGACCGTGGGTTCCGATCAGGGCCGGTTGGTGCTAGAATCAAAAAGCACAAAGTCTATTTGGGACACTAGAATTTCTTCGATAGCCTTTGAGAAAGGCTATTATGATGCATGTAAAATACGGACTTATTAAGAATAATTTTTCGAAAAAGACGTATTTTAAGAAATATTTTACTTAAGGGCCCAAATAAACGACACGCCCGATCAAACAGGTGTCGGGTTGAGCCTCGTCGGTCCTACCACTCGTCAGTCCTCCCAACGGCCGGGACCTGGCTCCGGGGCGCGCACGCGGTCGAAGAGGCGTTCGGCGCCCGCTTCAAGGGCGCGGCCAATGGATGTGTTCTTGACGCTCGACTTCAGCTTCTCGAACTGCATCACGTTCTCGATCCGCCGGTCGATGAACGCCCGCGTGGCCACTTGTCCCTCGCTGTCGTCGCCCAGCCAGTACAGCACGACCGAGGAATAGACGGTCGAGAGCGTTGCGCGCTTGGTGTAGTAGTTCACGTCCCGCGAGGTGTCGCCGAGCCCCTTCCAGATGGTGTCGGAGGTTTGCCACACGGCCCGCGCCCCGTCCGGTGCCCAGATCGGCAGCGCGAAGAGCGAGGCCGCGCGGCGGACGGCCTCCCGGTGCGGGGCAACAATGTCGAGCCGCTGGGAGATCGCCTGCGCGACGCGCTCGGAGTAGCGGAGTGCAGAAAGATCCGTGGTCTCGAGATAGCTGCGGAGGGTCGCATCGGATTGGGCATGGAAGGCGAGCGCCAGATCGACGCCGCCGCGTGGGAACGCCAAACGTGAGAGCGCGGGGTCGACCTCCGCGTCGCGCACCGCCTCGGCGAGCGTTCGATCGGACCACCCATCGAAGGGCACGATGGGCAGCGCCGCCGAGAGCACGCGTGCCTTGACGTCTGCCACCGGATCCTCGTCTATTTTCGCGGTATCGGACATAACGCCCCCTCTGATCCTCGGGTGGCGGGTGTGGACACTCCGCCGTTGGGTGGCTATATAGAGCGCTCCTGCGACTAATCTAAACCAACTCCGAAAGGCGGTGACACTCCGTGCAGGTTCAGGTTCGTGACAACAATGTCGACCAGGCGCTGCGGGCGCTCAAAAAGAAACTTCAGCGCGAGGGCGTGTTCCGGGAAATGAAACTCCGGCAGCACTTTGAGAAACCCTCCGTGAAACGAGCCCGCGAGCGGGCCGAGGCCGTGCGGCGCGCGCGCAAGCTGGCGCGCAAGAAGGCACAACGCGAAGGCCTCGTCTGATCTCTCACTTGCTTAGGGGCCTCCAGTCCCGATAACGCTTGAGCCCACGGCGCGCGTCGCCGAGGGTTGAGCCTGAAGATTGGAGGGCGTGATGAGTTCAACGGACGGATGGCGCATTTACGCCATCGGTGACGTGCACGGGTGCCTTGACGCGCTCAACACGTGCATCGGACACATCCTGGACGATCTCCTCAACCGCCCTCACGCCGAGCCTCTTCTTCTGTTTGTGGGTGACTACACGGATCGCGGTCCCGACAGCCGAGGGGTCCTTGATCGGTTGGTGTCGCTCAGTCAGGAGACGTGGATCCAGCCCGTGTTCCTCTTCGGGAACCACGACAAGCTCTTCCTGGACTTTGTTGACAATCCGAACCTGCAGGGCACTGAGTACTATCATTGGCTCGACCCGGAGCTCGGGGGTGCGGAGACGCTGGCCTCCTACGGGATCGAGAACGCGCGCCCTGAAAGCGCCGATGATGCGCACCGGGCCCTGCTCAGCGCCCTTCCGGAGGCGCACAGAGCATTTCTGTCGAGCGCGCACTACTACGCTGCCATTGGCTCCTACCTGTTCGTGCACGCGGGCATCATGCCCGGGATCAGGGTCGAGGGTCAGAGCCTCAACGATCTCATCTGGATCCGGGAGCCGTTCCTCCTCTCGACCGAGGATCACGGAGCGGTGGTCGTCCATGGGCACACGGTGGTCGGGCAGATCGAAGATCACGGCAACCGGATTGCCATCGACACAGGCGCGGTCTTCGGCGGCACGCTCAGTTGCCTCGTCCTTGAGGACGACGACCGGGCACTTCTGACTGAGGAGGGGCTCGCACCCGTGCCGAAAGGCCGCAGTCAGGGCAGACCACGGAGGGTGTCGAGAAAGCGGATGGTGTGAGTGTCCGCGCGGAAGAGGTTCAGATCCTCATGCCCGCCATCGTCATAGATGCGCGCAAACTTTGGTTGCGACGCCAAACGGAAGAGCAACGCACCGTGCTCGAGCGGGACGATTGCGTCGTTGCCGCCGTGGAGAAAGTACACCGTCGTTCCGACCCCGCCGATCCAGCGAGTGTTGTCGTAGAGCTCGGTCCACATAAAACCACAGGCCGGGAGGAGCGGCACGCGGGCGTCGATGATCCGGCACATCTGGTCAAACGGGGCTTCTAGGACCAGCGCCATCTCCTCGCGCGCGCGCGCCAGCGGAACGGCGAGGCCGCTGCCGAGTGAAAAGCCGTAGATGATCCGGTCTTCAGGATCGATCGCCCGCCCGAATATTGCGTCGAGCCCGTCGTAGAGGCGGAACGCGTCGCGCAAGAGATGCTGCTCGCGCGGCAGGCCCGGCTGCCCACCGCCGCCCCGATAGCTCATCGCTGCGACGCCGAAGCCCGCATCGACAAAGCTCCTGATCCGATCCTCGTGGACCCAGAGCGCACCGCCAAAGCCCATGAAATAAAGAATAACAGGTCGCCCGGGCAGAGGCTCGGTGATCCAGACCTCGATCTCGGGATCGAACGGCGTCGCTGGCAAGACCCTCACTTCTGTCCGCTCAAGCGTTTGCGGCGGCTGACCCGTTTTCGTGAACGGATAAATGATGTTGGGCAGGAAAAACAGGAAACCGGCGATGTAGATCAGGTAGGCGACACCGACAAAGGCGATTGGGCGGAGAAGCGCGGTCATTGGTCGGTCGGGATCGCCTTTTCGATGTCGCTCTCCAGCACAAATCGATCCGTGACACCGGGGATCTTGGCCATCTGACGGCGCAGCGTCTCGGGGAAGAAGCTCGGCGACACGCTCTCAAACCCGGGCACGCCATCCAGGATCTGGCCCGTGTTGAGTGTGCAAAACATCTTGGAGGACGGACCCTGGGCCTCGGTCCGGCGGAGCGCGAGCTCGGCCGTCGGCGCGGACACCGGCACTTGCTGGACATGCACAAAGTACGTCCGTCGCGCGTGGTAGCGCTCATAATAGTCGAGGTAGCGATCGGTCAGCCCGTAGTGGATATCCCCTCGCTCGGGCAAATCCTCGTGGGAGAACGTGCCGGCGGGATCGTAGACCACGCGCTCGGAGGCGTTGATGATGAGGCCCGTGTGCGCCGCCCGACCCGTGCGCGCGTCAACCATCGACACGACGGCGATATAGGGCGCCTCACCGCTGACATGGCGGGCCATCGCGATCTGGTCCGGACGCGCGCTGCCAGGATCGGAGCATCCGGCAAGCGCCGCAACGGCCAGAAGGGCGAGACCTGCAGACATGCCACGCATCACGCCCCTCCGGCTGTTTCCGTGCACCGCCGCACGAGGCGACCGTAAACCGATCCGTACCGGCCGTTGAAGCTCTCGATCGTGGGGTCGTCGAATTCCACCCCGCTCGACAGAACCTGGATCAGCTGGAGCGCGGCTTCGACCCCGTCTGCGCCGTGCTGACGCTCCATCCCACGCAGAATGCACGCGGCGCGTCTCTGTTTCTCACGTCTGGAGAGGCGCGAGAGGCGCGGCGCGGGCAATTGCGCGTCAAATCGGTCTGAATGCACTGCGTAGCGGGCAATGTCCGACTCGCTCACAGCCCAAGCCGGTGTCGCGGCAAGGCCGAGGCCCCCGGCGAGCAGCCAGGTCAGGCTCCGCCGCATGCCCTGCTAGGAGTTGAAGAGCGCGAGCAGGATCAGGATCGCAGCCGATGCGCCGAAGAGGTAAATCCAGCCCTTTATAAAGGTCTCGAACGTGCGTTCCTGCTCGGTAATGTCCATCTTGCCGTGCTCGTGCTCGCTCATCTTATTGGCTCGCTCCTTCAGATCCTGTTCACCGGGCGTGTGGTCCTCACCCTCGGCCATGGCTCACACTCCTGACGCAAAGTCATTACGCAGAGCATACTGTTGCAACAAGGATTTGCGCGCAAGTGTCGGGAGACTATCAGTCCACACGGTGCCACAGCCATGCACCATCGTCACGGCGCTCGCGCTTGAGGCGACCAAGCGCGTGGAGATGGTTCACATGCCCCACCGCTTCGGCGAGGGCGAGGCCGTATTCCCCCGCACCGATCGGACGGCGGTAGAGCGCATCGAAACATTCCGCCGCTGTGCGTGGCGTCTCGAGCGCGTCGAGAAGACGGGCGAGCGCGGCGTCATGGTTCTCGATCAGCTGATCGAGGCGCGGGCGCACGCCTCGGAAAGGCAGGTTGTGGCCCGGTAGGACCAGCTCGTCCTTCGACGCCGTGCGGAGACGACGGCAGCTTTCCAACCAGTCCGTCACTGTGTCGGCCTCGGGCTCCGTCGGATAAACGCCGAGATTGGACGAAATGCCGGGCAAGATCTGGTCCCCCACCAAGGCTATGTCCTCGGCCCAGAAGGTCGCATGTTCGGGCGCATGGCCGTGGCCCGTGCGCACGGCCCACTCCCGCCCCCCCATTTTGAGCCTGTCGCCCTCCGCCAGCCGCTGAAACCCGAGCGGCAGGGGCACCACGCAATCCGCGAAGTTCATCGGCCGGCTCGCCGCGCGTTTTGCGAGGAGCTCCGGCGCCATGCCGCCCGCGCGGTAGAAGGTCATCGCCTCCGCGGTCGGGCGCTCCTGCACGTCAAGTGTCAGCATCCGAGCGTAAAGCCAGGCGGTCCGCGTCATCAGGAGGGGCGCACCCGTCCGCTCCATCAGCCATCCCGCCATACCAACATGGTCCGGGTGGTGATGGGTGACGATGATCCGAGCCACCGGGCGGCCGCCGAGGGGGCCGGAGAGGAGGCCGTCCCAGATCGCCTTGGTCTCGGAGGTCGCGACACCTGTGTCGACAAGCGTCCACGCGTCCCCGTCATCGAGCGCGTAGGCGTTCACATGATCGAGCTTCATCGGCAGGGGCAAACGCATCCAGAGGACACCTGGCGCGACCTCTGTTGCCTCACCAACCGCTGGCGGCACAGCGAAGGGGAAGCGGATCTGCGCCTCCGCCTCCGCGCTGCCGTCCATCACGACGCCAAATCCTCGACCCCGAGGGCGTAGAGGTCCGAAACCCCTGCCGTCGCAGCCTCCGTGAGGGCCGCAACCTCCGGCAAGAGCTGGCGCAGGTAAAACGTCGAGAGACCCGTCCGGGACGCACTCGGCTCCGCCATGGCCGCCTTCAGCAGATAGTGCCCGCCGAGGGTCAGACCGAAGGCGCGGAGCCAGGGGCTGGCGCCGGCAAAGCGCTCGTTTAGATCGGCCGCGTCGAGCATCCACGCGAGCGATTGCTCCAGGGCGTCCGCCGCGCGCGCGAGCGCCGCGCCATCGGCGCCCGCGGCTGCAGCAGTCGTGCGCACTTCGGTGAGAAGCGCGCGGGCCGCCGCACCGCCATCGGCGAGCTTGCGCCCGACGAGATCCATGGCCTGGATCCCGTTCGTGCCCTCGTAGATCGCGGTCACCCGGACGTCGCGGTAGAACTGCGCCGCGCCCGTCTCCTCAATGTAGCCCATCCCGCCATGGACCTGCACGCCCAGCTCAGCGACACGGAGGCCGGTTTCCGTCCCGAAGGCCTTCGCGATCGGTGTGAGCAGCGCCCCGCGCGCGGCCCAGTCGGCCTCACCGGTCGCCTTGTGCATGTCGAGGCTGAACGCGCAGTCGAGGCAGAGCCCACGCACCGCTGAGGTGAGCGCCTTCATCGTCATCAGCATCCGCCGGACATCGGCATGGTCGAGGATGCTGCCGGTCCCGTTCGCCACGGGCACGCGACCCTGCTTTCGCTCGCGCGCCCAGGACAGCGCCTGCTGATAGGCAGCCTCTGCCTGTGCGAGGCCTTGGACGCCAACACCGAGCCGGGCGTTGTTCATCATCGTGAACATCGCCGCCATCCCGGCATGGGGCGGCCCGACCAACCAGCCCGTCGCGCCCTCATAGGCCATGACCGCCGTGGGGGAGCCGTGGAGGCCCATCTTGTGCTCAAGCGAGACGACACGGAGGCTGTTGTGAACGCCCGGCGCGCCATCCTCTGTCGGCAAGAACTTCGGCACCAGAAAGAGGCTAATCCCCTTCGTGCCCGGCGCACCATCCGGCAGACGCGCGAGCACGAGATGGCAGACATTCTCCGCCATGTCGTGATCGCCCCAGGAGATATAAATCTTCTCGCCCGTTATACGGTACGTCCCGTCGCCCGCATCCTCGGCCCGCGCCCGGAGCGCGCCGACATCCGAGCCCGCCTGCGGCTCGGTCAGGTTCATCGTCCCAGTCCACTCACCCGAGATCAGCTTCGGCAGATAAAGCGCCTGGAGCTCCGGGCTCGCGTGATGCTCCAGAGCCTCGATCTGGCCTTGCGTCATCAGCGGATTGAGCGACAGCGAGAGGCACGCGGAGGCCAGCATCTCTCCGACGCAAGACGTGAGCACCATCGGCAGCCCCATGCCCCCGTGGTCCGGACGCGCGGACATCCCGACCCAACCGCCCTCGGCAATCGCGCGGTATCCGTCCGCGAAGCCGGGCGAGGTCCGCACCACACCGTTCTCGAGCTGGGCGGGGTGGAGGTCGCCACTCCGATTGAGCGGCGCGATCACACCCGCGGCGAGGCGTGCCGCCTCCGTCAGAATCGCATCCGTGGTCTCGTCGGTCGCATCGGCGAAAATGGCAGTCGCGCTCAGGCGCTGGACGCCGACGACCTCGCGCATGTAGAACTCCATGTCGCGCACAGGCGCATCATAGGCCACATTCACGTCCTCCGGTTGGTTGTTTGATGTGAGGCTAAGCGCGGAGAGTGGCACGGACAAGGGGGACGCGACGTTATGGATGGGGGACCTCGCAACACGATCCGGCTGTCGGCGACGCCGCGGGGCGTGCGCGCAGCGGCGGCGCTCCTCCGGCAAAAGGGTTGCGTCGCCTTCCCGACGGAGACGGTCTACGGCCTCGGTGCGGATGCCCGCGACGATCGCGCCGTGGCGGGCATCTTCGCCGCGAAGGACCGGCCGCTCTTCAACCCTCTGATCATCCACGCAGCGAGCGCCGACGCCGCTTTGGCGCTGTGCGGCGAAGCCAAAAGGGCCGAGGTGCTTGCGGCGGCGTTCTGGCCGGGGCCCCTCACGCTCATCTTGCCGAAGCGCAGGGGGTCTGGCCTTTCGGAACTCGTGACGGCGGGCGCAGACACCCTCGCTGTGCGCGTCCCGGCGCATCCTCTCGCGACGGCCCTGCTGACCTCGTTCGGCGCACCTCTCGCCGCACCATCGGCCAACCCGTCGGGGCGCGTCAGTCCGACCACAGCCGATCACGTGCTCGACGGGCTCACGGGGCGAATTGATGCGGTGCTCGATGGCGGCCCCTGCGAGGTTGGCGTCGAATCGACCATCCTCGACCTCACAGGCGCACATCCCCGGCTCGCCCGACCGGGCGGCGTTCCGCTGGGCGCGTTGATCGATGCTCTTGGGGAACCTCCCGCCCCAATGCGCCCCGGGCCCATTACAGCACCGGGACAACTCGCGTCACATTACGCACCGACGACACACCTGACGCTCGCCGCACAGGGTGCCGATCCGACCGCCCTCTGGCTCGCCTTTGGCGCGCTCAACGGCCGACGGGGTCTCACACTGTCGGAGAGCGGAGATCTGGTTGAGGCCGCGGCCAACCTTTTTGCCCATCTTCGTGCGCTCGACGCAGAGGCGGAGACCGCGGGAGAGACGTGCATCCTGATCGACCCGATCCCCGAACAAGGTCTTGGTGCGGCAATCAATGATCGCCTCAGGCGCGCCGCTGCCCCCCGCACCGCATCCCATCAGAACGCGACCCCCTGACCACACGCACCCCGGGTGGGGGCGCGGGGCGGGCGGGTGGGAGCGCCCCCACCCGGGGTGCGCCGCATCCGCCAGGCGCCCCCCAACAGGTCAAGCGCGCCCCCCATCGGCGGAGAGCAACCGCGGATCGATCCCGATCCGCTTCAACGCTTCCGCCCAGCGCTTTCCGCTCGACACTTCGAAGATGATCGCCTCATCCGCGTCGCAGGTCAGCCATCCATTGGCCTGCAACTCTCCCTCAAGCTGACCGGGCCCCCACCCCGCATAGCCGAGCGCGAGAAGCGCCTCACGGGGCCCCGACCCGTCCGCAAGGTCGCGCAAAACATCGAGCGTTGCGGTCATCCCGAACGTATCCGAGACCGGCATCGTGCTCTCGGGCACGGAATAGTCGCGCGTGTGAAGCACAAAGCCACGCCCGTTCTCCACGGGCCCGCCAAAGTAGATCTCCGTCTCGCGGGCGCGCCGGCTCCGATCGATCCTCAGTTGGTCGAGGAGATCGGCAAATCGCAAATCCGGGGCGGGTTTGTTGACCATCAACCCCATCGCGCCGTCCCTCGAGTGCGCACACATCAAAATCACGGAGCGGTGAAAGCGGGGGTCGCCCATGCTGGGCATCGCAATCAACAACTTGCCGTTCAGAAATTCAGGCTCTTCTCCGGGCATGGCCGAGAAACTGGGGTGAGATGCCTTGGAGATCAAGCACGGCATCGCCGAACTGTGAGTTTGCGGCCATGGCCCTCCACGCTAAAGTCCACATCTAGGCGACGGAGGCGATTATGTTCAAGGTGCTTGCAGTTGCGGGTGTGATGCTCCCCAGCGCGGCTATGGCGCAATCCCAGATGGCGCTCCTGGCAGGCTGGGCGTTGCCCGAGGGCGGGCGGATGATCGGCGTAGAAGTCCAGCTCGACCCAGGTTGGAAAACGTATTGGCGGGTGCCTGGGGCGGGCGGTATCCCGCCGCTCTTCGACTGGTCCGCGTCGGAGAACTTGGGCACGGCCCAGGTCCACTGGCCCGCCCCAGAGGTGTTCCGGGAGAATGGGATGGTGAGCTTTGGCTACCGCGACCGCGTCGTCTTCCCCGTTGAGCTCCTGCCGGCGCGGCCCGACCAGCCAATCGAGGTTGGCCTCACTCTGGATTACGGCGTCTGCGAGGCGGTCTGCGTCCCGGTGCAGGAGAGCGGGCGGCTCGGACCTGAGCCGGACGGAACGCTCGCCGCGAGCTTCGACATTGAGGACGCACTCGCCGCACGCCCGACAAGCGCCGGTGACGCTGGCATTGTCTCAGTGGCGTGCATGATCGACGCGCCCGATCGCATGACCGCGCTGCTGACATTTGACAGCTTCCCGCCGGACAGCAGCGTTCCCGTATTTGAGAGCGGGGACCCAACTTTGAGCATCCTGCCCGACACGATGGCCGCGACCGCCGACACGCTGACGATCAGTGCGCGGATTGCCCCGCGCGGTGCCGGGCCCAGCACTCTGGGTGACGTCCGACTGACGCTCCTCGCGCCCTCGTTTGCGGCGGAGATCGACGGCTGCAGCCCGGCCTGATCCGGATCCGAGTGGATTGACCGATACGGACGTGTCCGGTTTGGGAGTCCTTGGTGTGTCGATCTGTGCGGGTCTGCGCCAGGCGCGGCGGAGTGTCCGACACAGTCTCTCCCGCCGATCGCCGGCGGCTCGGGGCCATCCTCGCCGGTCGCAAGAGCGCCCGGAAGCCTGTCTGGCGGGCGCGGATCGGTCCGCTCACCGGTGACGGGCTGGGAAGAGCCGCCATCCTGCGCGAGGCCCGGGGACCCGAAGACCTGCGTCCGGCGCTGGCAGGACAGGGTCGTGACCGAGGGCATCGACGGGCGGCTGCGCGACGGGAGCCCCCCGGCACGACACTCGCGTGCGGACCGGGCCGCGGAGATCGTCCGGCCGACCCAGGCGCCGCC
>JBCCWM010000124.1:0-11461 GCA_039193505.1 Pseudomonadota bacterium
ACCGGAGAGATCATCGGCTTTGCACGGGAGGAATCGACCGCGGACCTGGCGGCCGAGCTCACCAGCCTGATCCAGGTCCAGCGGGCCTACTCGTCCAACGCCACCGTGATCCGGACCGTTGATGAGATGCTGCAGGAAACCACGAACCTGAAGCGCTGATCCGGCGCGGCTGAGGGGACGCCATCATGACAAGTTTGACCACATCGCTCAACATCGCGCTCAGCGGGCTCAACGCGGCCTCGACCCAGACCGAGATCATTGCCAACAATGTGGCGAACGCGTTGACGCCGGGCTATGCATCTCAGTCGGTCGAGCTGACGTCGAACGTGGTCGAAGGCAACGGACGCGGTGTGGGCCTCGCGGGGATCACGCTCGCATCCGATCCGGTCACCACCGCCAGCCGCCGCCTGTCGGACGCGGAAACTGCGGCGGCCGACTACATGTCGACCGCCGAGACCGAACTCGCGCTCGCGATTGGCACCCCTGATGTTGACGGCTCGCTTGCGGCCTATGCGGTGGAGCTGGAGACGGCGTTTGTCGCGGCCGCCAACGATCCGGCGGCCGATGTATACCTCAGCAACCTCGCGGATGCAGCTCGGGACTATGCGGACGCCATCAACGAAGCCGCAACAGATGTCCGCACCGTGCGTCAGAACGCCGATGCCGACATCAATCGGATGGTGGATGACATCAACACAATCCTGGTCGAGATTGAGACGCTCAACATCCAGATTCAGGAGCAAGAAATCGCAGGCGGCGAGACCGCCACCTTGGTCAATGAGCGCGACCGCCAGATCGATGCTCTCTCGGTCTACTTTGAGATCAAGACGTTCCCGCGCGACAACAATGCAGTGGCGATCTACACGACCTCGGGCGGGGTGTTGCTCGACATTCAGGCGAGCACGCTTGAGTTCGATCCAACGCCAATCATCACCCCGGACATGACACTGGCTGCCGGATCGCTCTCGCCGCTCACGATCAATGGCTCGGTGGTGTCGATCGGAACGGGGAGCGGCATTGGACAGTATGAGGGCGGCGCGCTTGCCGCGGCCTTCGAAGTGCGAGACGTCATCACACCGGATGTCAACTCGGATCTCGACCTTCTGGCGGAAGATCTGATCCTGCGGTTCGAGGATCCGGCCGTCGACCCGACACTCGCAGCCGGCGATGCCGGCCTCTTCACCGATTCAGGTGGGGCCTATGACGCGCTGAATGTGACCGGGCTTGCGGGCCGGATCGCGCTCAACGCGGCCGTCGACCCCGAGCAGGGCGGCGATGCGTGGCGCCTTCGAGACGGGATCAACGCGCTGGCGCAGGGCGATGTCGGCGACAGCACGATCCTCGACGCCCTCAACACCGCCTACACGACCCCCTTTGCACCGCCGGCCGCAACAGGCATCGCAGTCGCGGTCTCCGCCACCGGGTTCGCCTCTCAGATTTCGAGCCAGCAGGCCGCGCGTCAGCTGCAGGCCGACGCAGACGCAACGTTTTCGGCCAGCTTCAACGCGACGCTTCGTCAGTCGGAGACCTCCGTCACGGGCGTCAACACCGATGCCGAGCTTCAGTTCCTGATCTTTGTCGAGCAGCTCTACGCGGCAAACGCACAGGTTATCCGCGTCATTGATGAGCTCTTCGCCGAGCTCCTGAGGATTTGATCCATGCTAACCGCCCCCATCACCGATCTCGCCCTCGACCTCCGGCAGAGCCAGCAGGCCCTCGACATCCGCACTCGGCTGCAGGAAGCAGGTTTTGAGATGACGCTCGGGCGCACGGCGAACTATGCCGAGTCGCTCCGGGGCAATGTTTCGGAGCTCTATGAGATTGACCGATCGATCGCGCTGCTCGCTCAGCACAGCATCAGCCTGACCCTCGCCAGCAACCGCGCGGCGGCGACGCAGTTTGCGCTCGAGAATGTTCTCGGGACCGTTGGCGAGATCGGCATCCAGATCGAGGGCGCCGTGCTCACGGACGACCTCGTCCAGGCGGAGCAGTTTGCGCAAGCGACAAATCAGCTCCTCGAAAGCGTCGTGGGGAGCCTCAACACCAACTATGGCGGACGCTATGTTTTTGCCGGTGCAGCCGAGACGACCAAGCCGCTCGAAGATGCCGAGACGATCATCGGCGACATTATCACCATTATGGACGCGGGCCCGGACACCGCCACTGCGCTCGCCAACATCGACATCTACTTCGACGATCCTGCCGGCATCACCGACACTGTCGCGTTCCCGACCGCACCCTTTGGATACCAGACAACGATCTACAATGGCTCGACGACGGACGCGCCGGGTGTTCTGACGCCCGATGGGGATCGGATAGACTACATGATCCGTGCCGACGACCAAGCCATCCGCGACATGATCAAAGGTCTGGCGACCGCCGCCGCCTTCAACCAGTCGACCATCACTGCGCTGCCGGGCGCGGCAGATGCCATTCTGCTGACCGCATCGGCCGGACTGCAGGCGGCTGGTGACGATCTGATTGCCCTCCGCAGCACGCTCGGCAACGCGGAAGAGAACATCGAGACCACATCGATCTTCGTCGAAGCGGAAACAGCAACGCTTGAGCTTGCGCGGTTCGATCTCGTCGGCGTGGACCAGTACGAGGCGACAACCCGCTTTGCCAACCTCGAGAACCAATTGACCTCGCTCTATACCGTCACGGCTCGGCTCTCAAACCTCTCCTTTACAAACTTCTTGAGGTGACATGCCCCCCATACGTCTCGGACAGAATGTCCGGCTGCTCGTCTCCGCGCTCATCCTCTGGCCGATGATGGCCCTTGGCCAACAGGCCCGCATCAAAGACCTCGTCGAGTTCGACGGGGTGCGCGGCAACGATCTCGTGGGCTACGGGCTCGTGGTCGGTCTTGATGGCACAGGCGACGGTCTCCGCAACTCCCCCTTCACGGAGGAGGCGATGGTCAACCTGTTGGAACGGCTCGGCATCAACGTCACGGGCGAGCAGTTTCGCGCTCGAAACGTGGCCGCCGTGTTGGTCACCGGAGCCCTGCCACCGTTTGGGCGCGCGGGCTCGAAGATAGATGTCACTGTCTCAACCATCGGGGATGCAACGAGCCTTCTTGGCGGCACGCTGATCATGACGCCGATGAACGCGGCAGACGGTCAGATTTACGCAGTCTCGCAAGGGTCCGTCATAGCCGGAGGTGCAACGGCCGGAGGCGACGGGGCTGAGGTCACTCAGGGCGTGCCGACCTCGGGGTTCATCCCCAACGGCGCACGCATTGAGCGTGAGATCGACTTTGCGCTGTCAGACATCACAACCATGCGACTTGCGCTTCGGAACCCGGACTTCACCACGGCGGGCCGTATTGAGCAGGCGATCAATGCGCGCGTGGGCGGTCGCGTGGCGCGGACGCTCGATTCCGGGACGGTCCAACTCGATCTCAGCCAACCCGGTCTGCCACCGCTACCGCAGCTCTTGGGCTTGGTTGAGAACATTGAGGTCGCTCCGGCCCAGAAGGCGCGCGTGGTGGTCGATCAGCGCTCCGGCACGATTGTTCTCGGCGCCGATGTCCGGATCAGCCGCGTCGCTGTCAGTCAGGGAAACTTGACGCTCCGCGTGGCGGAGGAGCCGCTTGTCGTCCAGCCAAACCCGTTCAATCCAGGTGGAACACCGATCGTTGTCCCGCGCACCAACGCAGCGATCGAAGAGGATCCCGGGACGCAGCTTGCCCTCGTCGAAGCGTCGGTCAGCCTGCCGGAAGTGATCGAGGGCCTGAATGCCCTCGGCGTCAGCCCGCGCGACATGATCGACATTCTAAAGGCAATCAAAGCGGCCGGTGCACTTCATGCCGAGTTTGTGGTGCAATAGCCTACGGTCTTGCTCACAACTGTGCATCGACCCGCCGAAATTGAGGGTGGGGTGGACGCGGCCCGCGCTTTTGCTTCGGACAGCAACGGGGGCGCTGATCAGTCAAGTGCGCGAGGTGGGATGGGCCATGCTCTCGGGCATCGCCCGAGAGCTCTGCGGCTCCGCCGCAGACGCTGCGCCCTGCGCGGCGATGGCCCTTGGGTCGCACTGCGAGACATGCGGTTGCGGCATTGCGTTGAGTGTCCCGGGTGCTATTGCGGTGCCGACTGAAGCTTCGGAGCGGCAATGATGTTCTTGGATCGGGAGAGAATTGCGCTCTACTCCGCCTTCGCGCTCAATGGCATCGGCATCGCGGTCTGGTTTCCCCGGATCCCCGATGTCAAAGCCGCGCTTGACCTCGATCTCCTGACGCTCTCGCTTTGCTTCCTGATGTTGCCAACCGGCACGCTCGTAGGCTTCGCCTATGCAGCCCCGCTCATCGCTCGAGTGGGCGGCCAGCGGGTGGTTGCATGGTGCGGCGGAGCGTTCATTCTCGCCTTCATCCTTCCCGCATTGGCGTGGTCGGCGGGCGCGCTTGCCATCGCCCTCCTTCTCACGGGGCTCGCGATCGCCCCAATCGAAGTCGGCATGAACGCCAAAGCGAGCGCTTTTGAGGCGTCGCGAGGGCGACGGGTGATGACGCGGTGCCACGCGATGTGGAGCTTTGGTGCGATGGCCGGGGCGCTTGTCGCAGGCGCGTTTGCCGACAATGGGGTGTCCTTTCTCGTCCAGCAGCTTGTGCTGGCGCCGCCGCTGGCAGCCGCAGCCGTCGTCGCCGGCCTCAATCTCGCATCCGACAGGGCGGGTGTGGCCCTCGCAACCCCGCGTTTCGCCTTACCAAGCCGCGGGCTTCTGGCCTTGGCGGCACTGCCCATAGGCGCGCTTCTCCTCGAAGGAGCGATGATGGAGTGGTCGGCGCTCTATCTGCAAAACGAGGTCGGCCTGAGCGCGGGCCGTGCGGCTGCTGCCTTTGCCGCTTTCTCCCTCGCGATGGGCGTTGCGCGGCTCCTCGGCGACAGTCTTGCTACGGCCATCGGACCGGTGCGCGTTGTCCGCGCCTCAAGCTATCTGGCGTGCGGTGGGCTCGTGGCCTTCGCCACTGCTTTCGGCCCGATCACAGCGACTGCCGGTGCGCTGCTGCTCGGCCTTGGCGTGGCCAACATCTATCCTCTGGCCCTCTCGATGGCAGCGACGGAAGCGCCAGCGGGCCAGGTGGAGCGGAGCATCGCCGCCCTCACCTTTGCGGCCTTCTCCGCCTTCCTGATCGGCCCGCCTTTGATCGGCGCGCTGGCCTCGGTCGTGGGCCTCGGGGGCGCGCTCCTCGTCCTGGTGCCACTTGCGGTCTATCCGCCAACCCTCCTCAAAGAGGGGATCCAAACGAGCCTGGAGGCTGCCCGATGACCCCGAAGGCGGTCGTGTTCGACATTGGGAATGTCCTTATGACGTGGGACCCGGTCCGCCTGTACCGTAAGGTTACCACGGCGGAGGAGTTGGCGGCACTGAAGGCGGAGGTTGACCTCGATGCAATGAACTTAGAGGTCGATCGAGGCGCTCCATTTCGGGAAACCGTTGAGGCAACGGCGGCCCGCCACCCGGCTTACGCCGCCCTTATCCGCCTCTGGCACACGCGGTGGCCCGAGATGTTTGGGCCGCCGATCGCTGGAAGCTGGCAGATCCTCGAGCGGCTGCAGGCCCGCCAGATCCCGGTCTTCGCGCTGACGAACTTCGGACGAGAGACGTTTCAGTTGGCCCGGGGTCTCTACCCCGAACTCAACCGGTTCGATCAGGCCTTCGTTTCGGGTGAACTTGGCCTGCTGAAACCAGCGCCTGAGATCTACGCCCGTTTGGAGCGGGAAACGGGTCTTACGGGACCTGACCTTTTCTTCACGGATGACCGGCGCGACAATATTGAGGCCGCGCGTCGACTCGGCTGGCAGGGGCACGTCTTCGGGGGTTCGGACGGCCTCCAAGCGGCACTGAGCCGGGTTGGGCTGGGCTGAGGAGGCGCCTGCCGGCGGGGCAGCATGCGACGATCCACACGGCAGTTCGGTTTGCAGATCCGATGCACATTGGCTAGAGCGCGTCTGGCACACACGCATCGCACAGGTGGGAGGCACAGGAATGCCACGGCATATGATCATCGGCGTATCCGCAATGGCGGCGGTGGTGCTTGCCTCCAACATCCTCGTTCAGTTTTTGCTCGGCGATTGGCTCACATGGGGGGCGCTGACGTATCCGCTGGCCTTTCTTGTTACGGATCTCATGACACGGCTCCACGGCGCGGCGGCTGCACGGCGGGTTGTCTTGGTGGGCTTCGCCGTCGGCGTGGCTTGCTCCATGATCGGATCGCAGATCGAGGGCCCGTTTGGACCCATCGTCTCTGGAAGAGTGGCGGTCGGATCGGGTCTTGCCTTTCTTGCAGCTCAACTCATTGATGTGTCGATCTTCACACGGCTGCGGGGTCAGTGGTGGCACGCCCCTCTGGTCTCTTCAGTGCTCGGGGGCGCAGTCGATACGCTTCTCTTTTTTTCAATCGCGTTCTCCGCTGCGTTCACCCCGCTTGCACCAGCAGTGGATGTCGGGTGGGCCAACGAAGTCGTGCCTGTTTTGGGCAATGGGCCGGAGGCGCCTCTCTGGGTGTCTCTTGCCATTGCAGATTACGGCGTGAAGCTCGCGGTCGCTCTTGCTGCTCTCTTCCCGTTTCGAGCGATCACGCTGAGGGTCGAGGCAAAAAGGCTTTGACTTCGGCTCTGACCACTCTCACGATAAACACAACTGAAACAGCGAAAGGAGGTGATCCAATGTCTCATGAGATTTTGGAGAGTGCGGTTGGGTTCGAACGCGAGGTGGCCCTCTGACGGGCAGCCCCGGCTGAGGCAAACCGAACGTGACGGGTGACCGACCCGGCCTAAGCCTCCAAGATTTCCAGATGATTGAAAGGGCCGCCCATCAGCGGCCCTTTCTTTGTTGTGCTGCCCGTTGGAGCGTTGGGCTCGACATGGCGGACCAAGGGCCATCGCCGCGCGCAGCGCGGCGCCTGCGGCAAAGCCGCAGGGCTCTCGGGCACGCCCGAGAGCATGGCCCGCAGCACGTGGCCAGCCAAGCACGTTGAGTTAGATGATCCGGATAACAGACACGGTTTCGATCGCCCCTTGGGAGATCACAGAGAGCTTCGTGCGGGCGTCGGGTCCAGGCGGGCAGAACGTCAACAAAGTCGCCACGGCTGTAGAACTTCGCTTCGAGGCCGCACGCTCGCCGCATCTCGATGGTCGCAGCAAAGCCCGGCTTGAGCGGCTGGCGGGCCGACGCTGGACCCGTGAGGGTGCATTGGTCATCCGATCAGAGCGCCACCGAAGCCAGGCCCAGAATCGCCAGGAGGCGCTCGACCGGCTGCGGGACCTCATCGCCCGCGCGTTGGAGCGGCCGAAGCCCCGTATCAAGACCCGCCCATCCGGCGCGTCGAAGGCCCGGCGTCTTGCTGCCAAGAAAGAGCGAAGCGAGCTCAAGAAAAAGCGCGGCCCCGTCCGACTGGACTGAGGGCCGCGCTGCCCGGCTGCCGAGGGGTGGGAGCGACGCCGGGTGTGTGTGTTCTACTCGATCCGGAGACGGCGGCCGATGTCCTGTCGGCTGAACAACCCGTCGCCGCTTCGATCCAAATGTGCGATGAGATGCACTGTGCGCGTCTCGAACTCCGCTCTTGAAACCCCGCCATCGCCGTTTGTGTCGAGCGCGTGAAAACGGTTGCGCAGGCGTGGGCGCAGTCTCTCGAGCCAGAGCGCCTCGAACTCGACTGGCGACAGCGCGCCGTCGGCGTCGGAATCAAAGGTCGCCAGTGTGTCCGCACGCGTCGCGTTGATCTCCGCTTGTGTGAGTGCACCGTCACCATCGACGTCGAAGGCGGTGATCAATCTGTCCAGCGGATGCGCCTGACGCGCACCTTGCGAGACCACTTCGTCGGTTCTCTGCGCAGCAGCGTGCTCCACAAGAGCTGCGAGACCCACGAGCGCCGCAAGCGCCGCGCCGAAGCCGAGTGCTGCCCTGCTCATCCCTGTTTCCCCATCCTCCGCGATCCGCGAGACATCGCCAACTCAAACGGAATTGATGGGCGCCTCCGTCGCGGCCAGTGCAAAAATCGTTGCAGGGCTTTCGCGCGGGACCTGGCGCGGGCTAGGCTGACCACACTCGTTTCGGAAAGATCGATGGCCCCCGATATGCCACTTCTCGCCGTTTTGATTGACGGCGACAACTCGTCTCCGCAATGGGCGCCGGCCATCTTCGAAGAGGTCGCGACGCTCGGCGAAGCCTCGGTGCGCCGGGTCTACGGTGATTTTTCCTCACCGCAGATGAAGGGGTGGTCAGACCGGCAGCCGAGCCTCGGGCTGATCGCCCATCACCAGCCGGCGAACACCGTTGGCAAGAATGCCTCGGACATTGCCCTTGTGATCGACGCGATGGATCTCCTCCACAGCAACCGATTTCAGGGCTTTGTCCTGATTTCGTCTGACAGCGACTTCACGCGGCTCGCCCAGCGGATCCGCGAGCAAGGCTGCGACGTCTATGGGATCGGCCAGCAAAAGACGCCGGAGGCCTTTCGGATGGCCTGCAAGCGGTTCATTTACGTCGAGAACCTTCTGGGGGCGCAGACGGAGACGGCTAAGGTGCAGCCCGTCGATCGAGGGGCACAACTGGTCGGCGCCGCGCTCGGAGATGTCGAGGGGGAGGACGGCTGGGCGGAGCTCGGCCAGATCGGCACGCAACTCTCCAAGCGACACCCCGATTTCGATCCGCGGAGCTACGGGTTCAAAAAGCTCTCCGATCTGGTGCGCGCGGCGCGGCGGTTCGAGCTTTCGGGCGAGGATCGCGCACTCAAAGTGCGGGTGCGCCCGAAATGAAGATCCGCCCGGCGGTCCCGGCCGATGACGACACGATCTGGGCCATGCTGGAGCCCGTCTTTCGCGCGGGCGAGACCTATGCCCTCGATCCGGAGATCTCGAGGCCGGAGGCACTCGCCTACTGGACCGGGGGGACGCATGCGGCCTATCTCGCAGAAGCGGAGACGGCCCTCGGGACCTACTACCTCTGCCCGAACCAGGGCGGCGGCGGCGCGCATGTGGCCAATGCGGGGTTTGTCTCGGCCGTGCCGCGGCGCGGTGTGGCGCGCATGATGCTCGACCATGCGCTCGCGACGGCGCGGGACGAGGGCTTTCGGGCGATGCAGTTCAACTTTGTTGTGGCAACCAACACGCGGGCACTTGCGCTCTGGGCGTCGGCCGGATTTCGGGAGGTTGGACGGCTCCCGGGCGCGTTCTGCCATCCGGCCGCGGGTTTTGTGGATGCGCTCGTTCTCTGGCGGGATCTCTGAATGCTGGCGGTCTTTCTCAAAACGGTGCCGTTTTTCTTAATTATTGCAATCGGCTACGGCTCCGCCCGCGCGCGGATGTTCACGGCCGAAGGCATCGCCTATATCACGAAGTTCGTGTTCTACTTCGCGCTGTCCGCGATGCTCTTCCGGTTCGCCGCCGAGCTCTCGTTCTCCGAGATCTGGAACACGAACGTCTTTCTCGCCTATCTCTCAGCCTCAGCGGCGCTCTATGTGCTGGTGACAGCGGTCGCCCTCCTCCGCGGGACAGGCTTTGCCGAAGCGGCGGTGGAGGCGCAGTGCGGCGTCATCGGGAACACCGGGTTTCTCGGTCTGCCCATGCTCGTCATCTTGATCGGAGAGCAGGCGGCGGGGCCGATCATCCTGATGCTCGCCATCGATCTGATCGTCTTCGGCTCGCTCATCGTCGTGATCATCCTTCTTGCCAGAGGCACGGGGGAGCGCGGCGTTCTGCCAACCGTGGGCCTCGGCCTCGTCCAGAATCCGATGGTGATGTCGATGTCTGCGGGGCTTCTCTGGAGCGCGTCGTCGCTGCCGCTTCCCGAAGTCGCGGCGGAGTTCCTCCTCCTCCTCGGGGCCGCCGCAACTCCGTGCGCCCTCTTCGCGATCGGCGCATCGCTGGCCGGGCGGAGCGCGGAGCGGCTGTCAGTGGCGCTCTGGCTGTCGGTCGCCAAGCTCTTTTTGCATCCGCTCGCCGTTGGGATCGCGGCTCTCTTCTACTTTGATGTCCCGGGATCCGTCGCAGGCATCATGGTCGCAACTTCGGCGATGCCGGTCGCGGGCAACATTTTCATCATCGCGCAAACCTACGGCGTGGCACCGGCGCGGGCCTCGTCGGCGATCCTTGTCTCGACTGTCATCGCGGTCGGCTCCCTCGCCTATGTCATCAGCCTCGTCACCTGAGAGAGATCCCAATGCAGACCGTCAGCGAGACCAAATCCTTCGGCGGCGTGCAAGGCGTCTACACCCACGCCTCCGCCGCCACAGGCACGGACATGACATTCGGCCTCTACGTGCCGCCGGCCGCGGAGAATGGGCCGGTGCCGGTGCTCTGGTATCTCTCCGGGCTGACCTGCACGCATGAGAACGCGATGGTCAAAGGCTCCGCGCAGGGGGCTGCGGCGGCGCATGGGATTTCGCTCGTCTTCCCCGACACCTCACCCCGGGGCGAGGACGTGGCAAACGACGAGGCATATGACCTCGGCCAGGGCGCGGGGTTTTACCTCGACGCGACGGAGGCGCCCTGGGCGCCGCACTTTCAAATGGCGCGTTATGTGCTCGAGGATCTGCCCTCAGCGCTCTTCGAGCGCTTCCCGCTCGACCCAGCGCGGCAAGGGATCACCGGGCACTCGATGGGCGGGCACGGGGCACTGACGCTTGCAATGACGCATCCCACACAGTTCCGCAGCCTCTCGGCCTTCGCTCCGATTGCCAATCCGACCACGTCCGACTGGGGGCGGAAACAACTCAGCGCCTATCTCGGCGAGGATGAGGCCGCCTGGGCCCACCATGATGCGACGCGTCTGATGACGGAGGTCGGCTGGCCCGGGGACGTGTTGATCGACCAGGGTGCGGGGGACCAGTTTCTCGACCTGCTGAAGCCCGAAGCGCTCTCCCACGCCATGGCTGCGCGCCGCCAGCCCGGCGCGTTCCGGATGCAGGCCGGCTATGACCACAGTTACTTTTTCGTGGCGAGTTTCATGGCCGAACACATCGCCTTTCACGCTGCGCGGCTGTGACGGCTTGCGTGTCCATCCAACCTTCTTTCCATGCTATCTTCGGCGCCGCGGCTTGGTCGGAGGTGATCTCGACGGCCGTCTCGGCGTTCGTCCCCTGCAGCGCCAGCCAGCGGTCGATCTTCGTGCCGAGCCCGTCGCCAGTGTCGCTCGGACCGATGGCGCTCTCAATTGCGACCGTGAAGGATCTTTTGGATCGTGATCGTCGAAGCGCGGCTTCCTTCCCGCGCCAGTCTGGTATCGCCGTGTAAAGGTTCCCCGGTCGCCGGTTGGCCATGTTGACGTTGATCCTGTGTGGAACTCGCATGACTTCAACGTTCTCTGGCCTCGCTTCCTAGGTGTTTGATCCCACGGTTTGGTGGTGCGATCCATTCGGAGGAATGGGAGGAAGCACTATGGGACAGATACGTCATGGCTGCGCCACGACCGCGTACGCCGTCAGAGCGGCACTACAGCGATCGCAAGCTTCGACCGC
>JBCCWM010000125.1:0-11229 GCA_039193505.1 Pseudomonadota bacterium
CAGAGACGCCGCCGGCAGCAGCGCCGCCCCAAGCCCGACGGAGCGCAGAAAACCATCCTCCATCCGTCGGAGCGTCAGTTTGTACTCGACGCACGCATCGCGGAGCGCTTCGGTCTCTTTCCCGGCCCAAACGATGACGTCCCGATGCTCACGCCGCGCCCGCCGCACCGCGGGCTTGATCTCAGTCTCAAAGATCGGCGGACCTTTTCGACCCTCCAGGAACCGGCTCACCGGGCGATGCTTCCAGGCGGAGATCCCGAGGCAGACGGCACCGGCGCCATTGGCCGACCAGGCCGCTGCCTCCGCTGCAAGCTGTTGGGCCGCACCCTCAAACGACGTGAGGGCATCGCGGGCAGGGTCATACCAAACCGGCGCCACCAGCATTGCGGCAGCGAAGACGTCCTCGACGCTCCGCGACCGTCCTCGACGCGGTGGCGGGCTCCGGTCCTCCGTCAGACCCCAGCCGGCATAGAATGGCTGACCAAAAACGACGGGGCGGTGACCGGCCATCACCGCCTCAAACCCCATGTTGCTCGTCACGACATAGACCGCCTTTGCCCGTGCGAGCAGGAGCCAAGGGTTCGCCGACAGGGTCAGAAGCGTCGTGCGGTCGTCGAGATCGGCCGCACCAAAATGGCCGCGCTTGGCGCCGCTCTCGACCTCTGGATGTGTGCGGATGACGATCTCCGCCTCCGGATGCTCCGCGCGGGCGGCGGCGAGCATCGCCGCAAAGGTCTCGGGCCCCGCCCCACCGAGCGCAATCGACGCGTCGCCCGCCGTCTGGTCCACGATCAGGACGAACCCAGCGCGCGGAAGTGGTGTCCGAACCCAGTCGTTGTACTTCGAGAGCCGCCGCTCTCGCAGGAAGGCAGTGCCGGCGGCAGCCCGTTCCTGTAGGGGGGAGAGATCGTCCTCGACCAACGTCCGCTCGATCCGGGAGGGGGTGGAGGCGTCGAAATAAACCCCGCACTCGTCGAGGATGAGGCCGGTCGTGCGCCCCCCGCCGCTCCCCGGTCGGACGGAGCGGAGGAGCGCATCCTCAACAGTCAGAAGCGGCAGGTTCCAGCGTTTGGCGAGCGCTCTGCCCCGCCACGACACGGGCTTCCGCCCCCACACGCCGATCGCGTGGAGCCCCCGCGGCGAGACGGCCGGCACAACCTCCCACCCGGCGAGGGAGAGGATCCGCCGGACCGTCCGATCCCGAAAAAACCCAAGCGATGCGACGCCGAGCCGGCGCGTCGTCAATTCAGCCGGTCCACAGTTGCCGTAACGTTGTTCGTGAAGCCGAGGGTTTGGGACACTGCGTTCAACACGCGCGACCAAGCCACAAAGGGCGCCTCGGTGACATAGAGCGTGTCATCGTCACGGATCTCGAACTCCCGCGCGACGAATATCCCATCGGGCTCGGTCAGATCGATGATGTAGGCAAAGGGCTCGCCATCCGCGATGTCGGCTTGCCCGGTGACGCGGGTTGCGATGTCGCTGTGTTCGCGCCGGAGGACGAAGACACCGGTCGGGTTCGAGAGGTTGGAGTTGAGACCGCCGACCTGCGCGAGCGCCTCGACCACGTTGATGCGACCTTGCGGGAACCGGACCCGCGCCTGCGCAGAGGTTGCACCGAGAGCTGTGTATGTGCGCCTATCCTCCTCAACAATGATCTGATCGCCGGGTCGGAGGGCGATGTCGAAGGCGGGGTTGTCGAAGAGGTCGCGGAGGAAGATCCGGCCCGTCTCGCCCCGGCGGCGGATGGCGACCTGGGCCACATCGGCCTCGATCTGGACCCCACCGGCTGTTGCCAGCATCGAGGAAAGCCGCGCGTTCGAGGGCAGGATCGGATAGACGCCCTGAGCGCCGACGCCACCGATCACCGAGACCGATGCCCCGTCCCCCGAAATCCGCCGGACTTCGACCTGCGGGTCCGGTGTCCGCTCCTCGAGGCTTGCGGTGATGTCGCGGCGGAGCTCGTCGGGCGTTCGCCCGCGCGCCTCGAGCGACCCGGCAAAGGGCACGAAAATCCGCCCGCGCTGATCGACCTGCACGCCCTGCAGCACCGAGGCCCGCTGGCCGGCATTGGCGAGCAGCCCGTTGTCCACATTCTCCCAGATCGTGATCGTCAGAGTGTCACCTGGATTGATCCGATCCGTTGCCGCGACCGGCGCGTTGATGAAGGACGGCGGAAATCGGAGCGCCGTGTCCGAGCGGCTGGCCGCTGCGATCGTCATGTCGACGAGCACGACGTTGATCGGACCGCCATCTGCCTTGGCGCCTGCGACGATCTCCTCGCCATTGGGGCCCGCACGCGGAAAGCCGCAGCCGGCGAGCGCCATCACAGCGGTAAGGAGCACGCCTCGGCGTGCCAGTGTGGAGATCGTGGCCATGTCCTGCTCGCCCCCGAGTTCGGGCTGTTTTTTACAATAGAGTCATGGCGCTGCGCGAATGGCAACGTCAGAGCGCCCGTTCGGCGTCCCAAACCTTGCGAAGTTTGCTTTTTCGGCAACGGTCCTCATACGGATCCAAACGTTCCAGCATGACGCGCACAACGTTGCGCAGCACCTCCGCGCGCCCCGTCGCTGTGTAGAAGCCCCCCGTGAACTGCGACGTCTCAAGCAGGTATTGCCGGTAATCTCGGTACGCGTCCCAGTCAGGCTGCTTTGGATTGGCAAAGAACTCCGCCAGGGGCTGTGTCGAGACAAACTCGGGCTTTGCATAGACCGACCGTCCAAACACCCTGAGCGGCATGCCCCGCCAGAGCACTTGCTGCCCGGCGGTGGAGTTCACGGTCACGGACGTGTCGGCGTGATCAAGCAGTGGCCCGAGCTTGCCGCCCCGGATCATCAGGACACGGCCCTCGACGCCGTGGCGGGCCGCATTCTCCGCGATGATCCGGCGGAGCGGCTCCCTCCCATCCTCGAGCGGATGGCTCTTGAAGACCAGTCGGTGGTGGCGGGGGGCGCCCTGGGCGAATCCGTCGCAACAGAGTTCGATGAACTCCCGAATATCGCGGAAGTCGCTGTGCTCCGTGAAGGAGCTGTCATGGCTCAATTGAAGGAGAACCAAGTGGTAATTGGCCCCGCTCCGCAGGAGTTTCCGCGTCTCGAGGATCCGTCCCACCCCGTGGATCGGCAAGAGGAGCAGGCGACGCATGTAAAGCGCCCACTCCCGCCAGACACTGATCGAGCGGTGGGGTTTGTAGTCCCGATAGGCACCGTTTCGGAACAGGACGTGCCAATGGTAGAGCGCGCCGAGAAGCACGTGGTGCCAGAGAGCGCCCCATTGAGCCGGCGCATCGGGGACCGGTTGGCGCTGCCCGGCCATCTGTTGGCGCATGTCCGCGACCGACATATCCATCAACGGAGAGTGGCCGTTGACTCCGCCATGCTCATAGGTGACCCAATATGGGCGGAGATACCCCTCCTCAAAGCAGTGCACAGTAATGCCCCGCCGCATCGCTTCGGCCCGCGCCGCAGCGTGATGCGGGCGGGTATCGCCATAGAGAACGATGTCGGTGACCGGCGTTCGGTCAAGAAACGCGGCGAGGGTCTGCTGCCACTCCTTGGGTTTTCCTTTGAACGGCGTGTACGCGGATCGGTGTTTCCAGAAGACCGCATCGCCTGCGTTGAAGCCGATGCGGTGAACGGTGGCGCCGGCTTCGGCGAGCAGACCTGCCAGCTGTGAGAAAAAGGGACCGTGTGGTCCCTGTAGGAAGAGAAAGTACTGCTCGTTCATTTTGGGCTGACCATAGGCCTCAGCGCTCGCGCGTGCAACATCTGTGCGTCATCGCTCATGATCCCGCAAGTCCCTACTCATACAAATTGTTTCCGTCTATTGCGGGGTGCACGGAGGCTCGTGTATTCGCACCATGCGAACGTTTGAAGAAGGTCTGGCCCATGTTTACCGGGATCGTCACAGATATCGGCAGGATTGTGCTCGCTGAGGCACGAGGCGATAAAAAATTCCGCATTGAAACGGCCTATATACCCGAAGAGATCGACATCGGCGCATCGATCGCGTGCGCGGGTGTCTGCCTGACGGTGGTGGACCGGGGACGACGAGACGGAACCGGCTGGTTTGAGGTCGAAACGTCGGCGGAGACCCGCACATCGACGACGGCGGGCGAGTGGGCACCCGGCTCTCGGATCAACCTGGAGCGCGCGCTGCGCGTCGGCGATGAGCTCGGCGGGCACATCGTTTCGGGTCATGTCGACGGCGTCGCGACCGTGGTCGAGGTGGCGCCAGACGGCGACAGCACCCGGGTCACCTTCGACGCGCCCCGGTCGCTCGCGCGGTTTATCGCCCCCAAGGGCTCCGTGGCGCTCGACGGAACCTCCCTGACAGTCAACGAGGTCGACGGCACTCGATTTGGGATCAACTTTATTCCGCACACGAAGGCCCAAACGACGTGGGGCGAGACATCCGTAGGGCAGCGGGTCAATCTGGAGATCGACACCCTTGCGCGGTATGTCGCGCGCCTTGCGGAGACGGCGGCCTGACATAGCGACAATCCGCGTCTTTGTGCGACCGGGCACCGCTGGCGTTCGGGTCGCCCTTGCGCTATTTCAAGGCGCGCAGCGAGAGGCCTCGGATGAAAGACGACCACTACATAGACGCGATCTCAAGCGTCGAGGAAATCATCGAAGATGCCCGCAACGGGCGGATGGTGATCCTGGTCGATCATGAGGATCGGGAGAACGAAGGCGACCTCGTCATTCCCGCCCAAATGGCGACGCCCGACGCGATCAATTTCATGGCAACGCATGGGCGCGGTCTGATCTGTCTGGCGCTGACCGGCCAGCGCCTCGACCAACTGGGGCTGCCGCTGATGGCCGCCTCAAACTCCTCGCGCCATGAGACGGCCTTCACCGTCTCGATCGAGGCGCGGGAGGGGGTCACGACCGGCATTTCGGCGCATGACCGGGCGCGCAGCGTCGCCGTCGCAATCGACCCGACCTCCGGTCCGCAGGACATCGCGACCCCCGGCCATGTCTTTCCGCTGCGCGCGCGCGACGGCGGCGTTCTGGTCCGCGCAGGCCACACGGAGGCCGCGGTCGACATCGCGCGCCTTGCCGGCCTCAACCCGGCCGGCGTGATCTGCGAGATCATGAAGGAAGACGGATCGATGGCGCGGCTGCCGGATCTGGTCGCCTTCGCGCAGCGCCATGGCCTGAAAATCGGCACGATTTCCGATCTGATCGCGTACCGCCGGAAGCACGACCACCTCCTGCGCGAGACGGCCGTCCAGCAGGTCACGTCGGAGTTCGGTGGAGAGTGGATGCTCCGCATTTTTGCGGATGAGACCCATGGCGCGGAGCATATCGCGCTCAGCAAAGGTCCGATCGGTGATGGCAATCCGGTCTTGGTGCGGATGCACGCGATCAACCCGTTTGACGATCTGCTCGGCCTCTCGCCGGGGCGATCGACCGACCTCCAGGACGCGATGCGCGTTATTGCGGAGGAAGGCCGGGGGGTCGTTGTCCTTCTCAGGGACACCTCCTCCAAAGTGGTCCACGGGTCGGATGTGTCGCCACAGACACTCCGCCAATACGGTCTCGGCGCGCAGATCCTCGGCGCGCTCGGCGTCCACGACCTCATCCTTCTCACCAACTCGCCACGCCCGAAGGTGATCGGACTCGACGGATACGGCCTGGCGATCCACACCACACGCGCCATCCGGTCTGAGTAGCGATGGCCACACACACCGAGCACACCGTTCTGACGCCCCCGGTCTTCGAGACACCGGTGCGCGTGTTGGTCGTGCTGTCTCCTTACTACAAAGAGATCGCCGCGGAACTCCGCGCCGGCGCGATTGCAGCGCTTGAGGCCGCGCGGGCGATGTATGATGTCGTCGAAGTGCCGGGCGCGCTCGAAATACCGCAGGCGATCGCGCTTGCGCTGCCGACGGGTCAGTACGACGGGTATGTCGCGCTCGGCTGCGTTATCCGGGGCGAGACGTCTCACTACGAAACCGTCTGCAATGACAGCTCCCGCGGATTGATGGAGCTCGGCCTGAAGGGCGGGTGCATCGGGAACGGCATCCTGACGGTCGAGACCCTCGACCAGGCCATCCTGCGCGCCGAGGCGTCCGGCCTCGACAAAGGGGGCGGCGCGGCTGACGCGGCGCTGCATCTGATCGCCTTCAAGCGACGCCTGGCCGGCCCAGCGGCGCCCTTGCCCGCCGGCAGTGTCCGTGTGGCTGGCGATCTCGGGACGGGCGTGGCGTGAGCACCGCCGCGCGATCAGACCGGCGCTGGGCCCGCTCCGCGGCACGGCTCTTTGCGACCCAGGCGCTCTTTCAGATGGAGGCCGCCGACGCCGATCTCGACGCCGTGCGGGAGGAGTTTGAGACGCACCGCATTGGGGCAGATCTCGACGGCGTCGCCCTTCCGGATGCCGACATCGACCACTTCCGGATGCTTCTGACCGAAGCTGTGAACCGCCAGGCCCGGATCGATCAGCTGACCGACCATGCGCTCAAAGACACCTGGCCGATTGCGCGGATCGATCCGACGCTCCGCGCCCTGTTTCGAGCGGCGGGCGCTGAGCTGGTGGCCAGCGACACGCCACCCCGCGTCACGATCACTGAGTTTGTGGAGGTCGCACGAGACTTCTTTCCCGAAGGCCGCGAAGCGAGCTTCGTCAACGGCGTCCTCGACCACATGGCGCGTGCCGCGCAGCCCGCTGCATTCGTCCCGGCCCCACCAGAGGGCGAGCGCTGAGCCGACCCGTGGACATAGCGCAACCGGTGCGCCGCCTCGGCGCGCTCGTTCTCGTGTTTGCTGGTGTTCTGTCGCCTGTCGGACCCTCGGCGCAGGAGCGCATCACCTACTTGGAGCCCCCGCGCGACGAGGCCTATCGCGACGCCGTCCGCTGGCAGGGGCTTCAACATGACATCCGCTATGTGGACGAGCTCGACGGCGAGATCCCGCTCGACGGGAGCGATTTGCCCGACCCGCCGCGCCCGACAACCGAGCCGCCCGATGGAGCCCTCACGGCGGCCGAAGTTACCGGGCGCACGCTCCTGATTGCCGCCCTGATCGGTGCCCTTGCGCTCGCAGTCCTCAAGGGCGGCGCCGTGGCCCGCCTCTTCGGGGCGCCAAGTGCGCGGCAGGCCCGCACTGGACCCTCCGAACCGGACACCGAGAGCGAGGAGCCCCCGCAGATCCCACCGAGCGATCTTACTCGGATCCGCGCCATGTCGGACAGACGCGCGGCTCTCATCGCGCTCCTCCACCTGACACTTTCGGCCGCCGCACGCCAAAACGATCTCCGCCTCCGGCGGGCAGAAACCGCACGGGACTTTCTCCGTCGGCTGCCGCGGGGATGGGGTGGCCTTGCAAGCCTTCGCCAGATCGTGATGGCGGAGGAGCTCGTGCAATTCGGCGGACGCCCTGTCTCAGCAGACAGCCTCGAGAAGTGCATCGCATCGGCGGAACGTATCTTGTCAGGCGCACGTGCGCCGGGGACGGCCTGATGCGCGATACGGGGAGCGTCCTACCAATAGCCGCGATCCTCGCTCTGGCGGTGGGGGTCGCGTGGTGGCTCTTCTCCGACACGGAGCGCCCGCTGCACAGTTCGGCCGTCGGTCTCTCGGGTCTGGAGATGTGGCTCGACGCTGAAGATGTGCCGATCGTGACCCTTCGCGGCCTCCCGGTCGAGGCAGACCGCGTCGGCCTCCGGCTCCTCCCCCTTTATGACACGGATCTCTACCGCCGGTTCGAAGCGCCCGAGGACCGGGTTGCGTACATGAAAACCGGCACTGAGCTCGACATCGACCAGTACATCGCGAACACCAAGATCGAGCGCGCGCCGACCCTGGTCGTTGCGCCGAAATGGATGCGGGCGATGCGCCATCTGGGGGTGGCGCATGAAACGCTCCTCTTGCCCCTGACCGAAGTGGCGCGGCCGCTCCGCCAGCTCGACCTGGATGTCGCGCGAATTGAGCGTTCGAGTACACATCTGGTCGAGGTCAACGCAGGTGACGGCACCGTGACGCTCTACGCGCCACAGATGTTCGCCCCGGCGCTCGCCCCGCCCTGCCGGTCGCTGATCGGCGACCGACGCGGGCACCTTCTCGTGGCGTGCGACCGACGCGACGGCCCCGTCTGGATTTTGTCCGACCCAGATCTCTTGAACAATCACGGGCTCTCTCTCGGTGAGAACGGCGCCGTTGCGGTGCGCGTCCTGGCCGATCTTGCCGGCGATGGCCTTGTCTTTGTCGACACTGTCGCCGACCTCGTCCTCGAGCCGGAGCCGCCGGTCGAGCCCCGAAACTGGAGCGACCTCGCACGCTTTTTCGCCTATCCGTTCTCGCTTCTTTGGATCGGGGCGGCCGTGGCGCTTGCGATCCTTCTCTGGCGGGGTGGCCTCCGCACGACGCCGCCTGTGCGCCTCTTTCTGGACGGGCTCGGCGCGTCAAAGGCGGTGTCGATCACCGCCAAAGCGCGCCTTCTGCGCAGCACCGGCCACGACGTGCCGGTGCTCACCGGCCATGTGGAGGCGCGGCTTGCATGGCTCGATGCGGTGCTTCATGGCCGCGGCGTGCCCGGAGAAGCGCCGCGGACGCGGCTTCTCCGCCGGCTCCGCCGTCACGCGCCGGAGCGGGCCGAAGCCTTCGACCGCGCAGCGTCGGCGGCGCTGACGGCCGCCACCACCGCCAGCCCAGGGGAGCTCACGGCGCTCGCCCGAACGTTCGAGACGGAAACGCAAAAGGTGCTCGATGAACTTGGACGACCTACACGCGAGCGCTGAGCGCATTCGGACGGAGATCGCCAAGTCGGTCCTCGGGCAGGAGGACGCGGTCGAGATGCTCTTGATCGCCCTCTTCGCCCGCGGTCACTGCCTTCTCGAGGGGCCTCCCGGCACAGCAAAAACGCTCCTGGCACAAAGCCTTGCCGCCGCGCTCAGGATCGATTTCGGGCGCATTCAGTTCACCCCTGATCTGATGCCGGGGGACGTGCTCGGCGTCAACATCTTCGACTTTGCAGCCTCGCGCTTCCAGCTCACCAAGGGGCCGGTCTTCACCGACATCCTGCTCGCCGACGAGATCAACCGTGCGCCCCCGAAGACACAGGCCGCCCTCCTGCAGGTGATGAACGAACGGGTTGCAACCATCGACGGAACCGACCACGCGCTCGGCCCCGATTTTTTTGTTGTGGCAACCCAAAACCCGATCGAGCAGCAGGGCACGTACCCGCTCCCAGAAGCGCAGCTCGACCGGTTCCTCTTCAAGCTCCTCATCAGCTTCCCCGACGCAGACGCCGAGATGGAGATCCTCCGCCTCCACGCCGCGCAATCGCTGGACCACGAGGCGCGGCGGGCCGAGGTGATGGCCGTTGTCGGGCGCGAAGACTTGGCCGAAGGGCGCAAGGTCGTCGATGCGATCCGGCTCGAGGATCCGATCTTGCACTACATCCTGGCCCTCGTTCGGGCCACGCGAGAGGACGCGGAAATCCAGCACGGCGCCTCCACCCGCGCGGCCGATGCAATCGCAGGGGCCGTCCGGGCGCGCGCGGCCCTCGAAGGGCGCGACTATGCGATCCCGGACGATGTCCAGCACCTGATCGTGCCCGCGCTCCGCCACCGCATCGTCCTCGGTCCCACTGCCGAGATCGAGGGGCGCACGGCCGAAGACGTCATAGGCGGAATTCTCAACCGGATCGAGGCGCCCAAGTGATCCGGCCGGCGCCACGCATGCTGGCGCTGACGCTCGCGCTCTTTGCGGCGAGCGCCCTTTTGATCGCGGGGACCAATATCGAGGGGGCGGCGCTCGCCCTCCCATGGGCCGCACTGGCGCTGATCGCAATCGCCGACGCCGCGACGAGCCCCGGCGCTCGCGACGTGACTCTCGATGGGCCGACGGACGTCTTTGCGGGCGAGGCCGCGCGCTTCACCGCAAGGCTCAGCGCGAGCGGCGACCTGCCGCCGGCCATCGATGCCCAGCTCGAGCCCGACGAGGGCCTCGGCCCCGCTCAGGCGTTTTCGCTGACCGGCAGAGGCGCCGAGGCGATGGGCGCCGTCGACATCCCGGCGCGCCGGCGCGGCGTCTATCCGCTCCGCCGGCTCTGGCTCCGCTGGCCGTCCCGCCTTGGCCTCTGGGAGATCGTGCCCCGCCTGCCGCTTGAGCGGCAACTCGCCGTCGTCCCCAACATCCGGCCGGTTTCGTCGGGCAAGATCGATGTCGCCGTTCGCTCCGAGCTCTATGGGATCAAGGAGAACTCCGCGATCGGCGAAGGCTCGGAGTATCACCAGATGCGCGATTTCCAGCAAGGCATGGACACCCGCTCCATCGACTGGAAGCGCTCCGCCCGCCGACGGGAACTGGTGGTCAAGGAGATGCGCGCCGAGCGCAATCACCAGATCATCCTCGCGCTCGACAACGGCTATCTCATGCGGGAGGAGATCGACGGCCTTCCGAAGATCGACCACGCTGTCCACGCGGCGCTCGCGACAGCCTGGGCCGCGGGCATCGGCGGCGATCTCGCCGGGCTCTACAGTTTCGATGCCGTTCCGGGCCGGTACATCCCGCCGCGGCCGGGCCGCGCCGCGTTTCCGGCACTCCGCGCCCACACGGCAGACCTGCGCTATCAATCCGTCGCCTCCAACCACACTTTGGCACTGATGAACCTCGGTCAGCGGCTTGAGCGGCGATCGCTGATCGTCATGTTCTCAGATTTTGCCGACACGACGACGGCTGAGCTCTTGGTGGAGAACCTCGCCGTCCTCGGGCGCCATCACGTGCTGATCTTCGCCACGTTCCGCGACCCTGAGCTGGAGGCCAGGGTCTCCCGCCCGGCAGCGGATCTCGACATGATGGCCGAGACGGTTGCCGCGGCCGCGATGCACCGCGAGCGGCGGCTTCTCCTCGACCGGCTGGGGCGGATGGGGATCCTCTGCATCGAGACGGCGCCCGGGCAGCTCACCTCGCGCGTGGTCGCCGCCTATCTCAAAATCAAGGCGGAGGAGCGGGTGTGAGCGGGCCCGACGAGGCCCTCCGGTCCGCCCGGTTCCGGTCCGAGCGCGAGGCGGGCTGGACCCGCCTCGACGCGCTGGTGACAAAGGTAGAACGGCGCGGCCTTGCCCGGCTCGACTACGACGAGGCTGAGGAGCTTGCGGGCCTCTACCGCAACACCGTCAACGCGCTGTCGCTTGCCCGAGAGATCTCGCTCGACCGTGCGCTTCTCACATACCTTGAGGCGCTTGCGGCGCGCGCCTATCTCGCCGTCTACGCCCCGC